>NZ_JBMIOP010000183.1:0-5109 GCF_049197365.1 Mycobacterium sp. THU-M104 | reverse complement strand
GCCGGCCGCTACCTGCTCACCGACACCGTCGCCAGCGGCCCGGCAATGTACGACACCACACGCCTGAACCCAACCACCGAAGCCCACAACAGCAACCCCGACCCGTCCACCCGACATCGACGACCGGCCGCCGACGCCGGGCTGCGCACCGCCAGCCTCGACGAAGTCCTCTGCATCCCAGGTCTGCACCTGTAGTCAATGGGTATCGATCATCGGCGGGCCTCGATGCGGTCACCGGGCAGGTGTCTTCGGCCGACGTCCCTTTCGCGCGGCCCGGGCCGGGGCTTTGGGTTGCTGCACGGGCCGGGCCGCTGCGGTGCAAAGCACCTCGTCGAGGCTGGCGCTCTGCAGTCCGACAGCGACCGCCCGCCAACCGAGTTCGGCGATGGGATCTGGGTCGCTGCCCACTATGCTGCCGGCCCGATCTAGGCGTGCGGTGTCGAACATCGCCGGGCCGGTGGCCACCGCTTCGGTGAGCAGGTAACGGCCGGCGTCGGGTGTCCGGCACACCTCCTCTTCGGCGGCGCAGGTGCCGGTGAGTTTGGCCGCGTCGGCGAGGTTGATGCCCACCTGGAACACGTGGGGTTCGGATTCGAGCACCGCGATCAGGCGGGTGATGAAATTCTCGGGCGCAAAGAACCGCCAGCCCTGGCCCAAGTGTAGCCAGAACCGTCCCCGGATCTGAGCGCGCAGCTGCGCGAGCTGCGCACCGGGCCCGTCGCCAGCGCTGCAATCGACAAACTCAAGGAAACGGTAGCGCTGCCGCAGCAGCACGCGGTTGGGGGCGGACAAGCCGGCATCGACCACCAGGAAGCGCCCGAACCACAGTGACAGATCGAGACAGCAGTTCAGAAATGAGTTGATGGCCTGCTCGGTGGTCTCGCGGTCCGGTCCGGCGATCAGGCTGACGGTGACCGTGGCGCCTTGACTGGCGACCAGACGCTGCACAAGCGCATCGGGATAGGATGCCGCCGCCTCGAGCATGACCGGCACGTTGAAGTCGCGGTTGGCCGCGATCCGTTGCCGATCAGGCTCGGGCAGATCAGGGCGGGCCAGCAGGTTCCGGCACAGCGTGAACGCCTCGACATGCCGGCCGATCCAGCTCGCGCACACCGCCTGCTCATCGACCGCGCGCCACGCGTAGACGTCTGCTCCGATAAACAAGACGTCGTTTTCGGGAAACGGGATTCGGGCGGCGCGCTGGGCAAACAAGTGACCGGGCTGGTAGCGCTGATCTTCGCGGTACCGGCGTGCGATGGCATACAGCGCCTCTGCTCGGGTCGGTCGAAACTCCCACGCCCTGAGGTAGGCCTCCTGGACAACCAGCCAGGGCCAATCGAGTCGCGCCATCGACTCCGCGAGCCGGAGCATCGAATAGTAGACCTCCTCGTCCAAGCCGCCCATCTCGGCCCGTCGCTCATACCACTTGCGAGCGTTGACGAAATCACCCAGGTCGAAGTAACTCTGGGCCAGATAGAACACCGACCGCGCATTCTCGGGGTTGCGTTCGACCTCGGCCAGCAACAGGTCGCGGTCACGCGCATACTTCTGCGTATCCTGACTGCGGGCACCGAGGCGACGAGATTCGACGTAATAGTCGCCCTCGACGCGCCCGACAACGCAGTCAGACTCCCATACGGCCGTCTCGTGGACGACGCCTTCATAGCGCACTCGCACCCCGTCGCGGAACAACTGCGGGCGCCAGTAGGTGAAGGAGGCGTCCCCGAGGCGCATGCGGTAGATGTCGGCGCTCAGTTGGGTGAAGTCGGGTGTACCCGTGACGATGTCGTCGGCGTCGATGACCCAGATGTAGTCGCCGTGGCCTTGGGCGAGGTCCAGCGCCTCGGTGCGGTTGTCGCCGAAATTGCGCCATGGCCGTTCGTGAAGCTCGCCCGAGATGCCTAGGCGGGCCATGTGTTTGCCGATCACGTCCTGGGTCCCGTCGGTGGAGCCGGTGTCGACGATCACCCACGAGCTGATGTAGGGTGCGACCGAATCGAGCGCCTCCACGACGACGTCGGCCTCGTCTTTCACGATCATGTTCAGGCAGATCACGGGGTGTGCGGTTACTCGTTTGGACACCGCCCAGAGTTTACATAGCAATGGTTTCGCGGGACGGGTTGCACGCGACGTCGCGGCGACTGCGGATCATAGGTCGTGCCGTTCGACGAACACCGCAACGCGTCACCGCCGGCGATCCGCGACGGCTTCGTCGGACATGTCGCCGTGACGGCAGCACCGCGCAATCGCTGTGCTTCGGCCCCCAGCAACCTGCGCGAACCTCGATTTTGCGCGAAACTCCGCGTGACACGCTGTTTAGTTAGCGAAAGCGCCTGTCCTGCAAGAGATTGAGACTGCCCAACGACTCTGACTGCGACTCTGACTGCCGCGGTCGAGAACGGCGCGGCCGCCCGCGAACGGGGTTGGCCAGTTGCGGGCCGACCCGGAGTGAGTTCGTGATTGAGGACAAGCCGCACAATCCGACTGCCGCCAGCACAGGCCGGCAAGCTTATTACCGGAGGAACCCGGATCGGCGACGGCCCCGGCATGTTCGCAAACCGCGACGACAATCTATGTTGCCACGCTCAGCACGATCCGCTTCGGTCACTCAAGTCACCACCGCACCAGGCGAACCGCTACCCGGTCGCGCCGTGAGCGCCCTGAGCGCCCTGGGCGCCCTGAGCACCGTGAGCACCAAAAATGCCGCCGTCGCCGCCGGCACCGCCATGACCGCCGGCGCCGGGAGCACCGGGGACACCACCACTGATGGAGTTTCCGCCGGCGCCGCCCTGACCACCGGCACCGCCGGCACCGCCGTCACCCAGGAGCAACCCGCCCCGACCACCGGCACCACCGGCACCACCGTCACTACCGAGACCACCATCTGGGCTACTGGAGGTGCCTGTAGTACCTGGGGCGCCCGCCCCGCCGACCCCGCCGGCACCACCATGGCCAAAGAACAACCCACCCTGGCCGCCAGCACCACCGGTACCACCATTCACACTCGGATCAGTGGATGATCCGCCGGCACCGCCAGCACCACCGGCACCGAACAACCACGCCCTGCCGCCGGCACCACCGGCAGCACCGGCGCCACCCAGGCCGCCGGCGCCGCCGTTACCGAACAACCACCCGCCGGCACCGCCGGCACCGCCGGCAGCATCGGCGCCACCCGTGCCGCCAGCACCACCGGTACCGATCAACCCTGCCGCCCCGCCAGCACCGCCGACATCGCCGGCTGCCGTGCTTGTACCACCGGCACCGCCGCTGCCGTACAGCCACCCGCCGGCCCCGCCGGCCGTCCCCTGCCCCGCGGCGGTGGTGTATCCAGCGGCGCCGTTACCGATCAGCACACGCCCTGTTTCCTGCAGGAAAAACGAGTTGACCGGATTGAGGATCGAAGCCGCCGACGCCTGCACAGCACCTTCCGCCGTTTGCGCCGCGTTGGCCATCTCGGCGCTGATGTACGAAGCCCCGCTGGCCGACATGGTGCGCGTAAACTGTTCATGGAAGGCGGATGCCCTCGCGGCCAGCGCTTGATACTGCGCAGCATGCTGGCCGAACAGCGATGCAACCGCCGTCGACACCTCGTCGCCCGCCGCCGCCGCCAGCTCTGTCGTCGGGGCAGCCGCCGCCGCGTGGGCGCTGGCCAGGTTCGTGCCGATGTTGTCAAGATTCGCCGTCAGCCACTGGACCATGGCCGGGTCGACGTAGAAAGGAGAACTCATAGCATGCCACCTCACGTTCATCGCCAGCCCTGCCGAAGTAAGGGCGTAATCCGAGACTGCCTTCGAGCAACCGAAGCGGAACGGTACCGCAAGCCGGTCGGCGATCGAAATAGATTCGGCGACACTGGAAACAGTCGGGTTTGCAGATCGGAACCGGTCGGTTTTAAAAACTGGACACGGTCAGTTCTGCAAACTGGAAGCAGTCGTGTAACGGTCCCTCCGGGCGGGCCTTGAGGCCCTCCGGGTTTCATCGGAGGCTCCTGTCTTGGTCGCGTTCGTCGAGTTGCAGTGGTAGCTCGACGATGTGTGCTGTTCGAGCGTGACGATGCGCTGCCGAAGTTGGTCGATGCCGACTGGAGTACCGAGACATATTGCGCGCCCCGTTTTTCGTCGCGATGCTCAGGTGCACGGGTTGCGGGTTGTCTGGCGCACGCCGCTGTGCGGGTGCAGCGGCCGCGGCAGCACGCGCACCGTCTACCGCGTTTCGTCGCCCTGACCGCTACCGACCGCGTCATGCTCATCCGCAGTGTCGGGCAACAGTCAGGTTTCGCAGGCATCTTGACGCAGTTCGTCGCTCCGGGAGGCACACACGAGCTTGAAAGGCTGCGCTGCGCCCAGCGAGTGACCGGGTGAGTGACCCATCGGCAAGCCGCAGCGCCCCTCTTTCACTACGCTGCACCCATGCGTTTCGCCGTCGCAATTGTGACACCTTCTACCAATCCGACCATCGGCGGAGGATTTCGCGAGATTGCGGAGACCGTGCACCATGCTCTTGCGGCGCTCGGGCACGACTCGGTGCTGACCGACCGTCTTGACCTCGACGAACGCCGCACCATCGTGTTCGGCGCGAACCATCTCGTCCAGTACGGCTTGGAGGTGCCCAAAAACCCGATCTTCTACAACCTCGAGCAATTGGGTGACGACTCGCCGTGGATGACGATGCCGGAATTCGTCGACCTTTTCCGGCGCTACCCGGCGTGGGATTACAGTCACGCCAACATCGAGCGGCTCGCCGCGATGGGACTGCCCCGGCCCACTTACGTTCCGATCGGATACGTGCCCGAGCTGACCCGTATCACCCCGGTCTCCGAGGACATCGACGTCCTTTTCTACGGCATGCTCAACGAGCGCCGGTACGGCGTTCTCCGAGAACTGCACGACCGAGGTCTTCGTGTCAAATGGCTGTCGGGCGTCCTCGGCGGGCGCCGCGACGCCTGGATCGCACGGTCGAAGATCGTCCTCAACATCCACTACTGGGACGCGAAAATCTTCGAAATCGCGCGGGTGTCCTACCTGCTGGCCAATCGACGCGCGGTGGTCTCCGAGCGTGGTGCCGACCCCACCGTGGAGCGCGAGCTGGAGTCCGGCGTCGCGTTCGCCG
>NZ_JBMIOP010000179.1:0-7646 GCF_049197365.1 Mycobacterium sp. THU-M104 | reverse complement strand
GCCTCCGTAGAGCAGGTCGCAGCTGCGCCCCGAGGACCGCAGGTGCCCGCCCTTGACCAGCACCCACCGCGGGCCCAGCGCGTGCAGCGACTTCGCCGCCGCGCGCTGCGACTCCTCGTCGATCACGTCGACGCCCACCAGCAGGCGCACCTCGTCGAGGTTCGGGGTCACCAGCGTGGCGAGTGGGAACAGTTGCTCACGAAGGGAATCCAGGGCCGCGGGCGCCAGCAGCAGGTCGCCGTGCATGGAGGCGCACACCGGGTCGACGACGAGCGGGACCGCCGGGTCGAGCCGGCGCCAGGTGGCGGCCACCGCGCCGACGATGTTCGCCGAGGCCAGCATCCCGGTCTTGGCGGCCTGGATTCCGATGTCGCTGACCACGGCCTCCATCTGGCCGGCGACGACGTCATCGGGAACTGCGTGAAAGTCTTTGACCCCCAACGTGTTCTGCACGGTGACCGCGGTGACCGCGACGCAGGCGTGCACGCCGAGCAGAGCGATGGTGCGCAGGTCGGCCTGAATCCCCGCGCCGCCCCCGGAGTCCGATCCCGCGATGGTCAGCACGCGGCGCGGGGTGGTTCCCGACGCCGGCAGCGGCAGATAGTTCACGTCACTGCGTGATCGGCAAATACACCTGCTTGCCGTGCTCGGCGAACTCTCGGGATTTCTCGGCCATGCCTTCGGCCAGCATGGCCTCGATGTCCTCCTCGGTTTCGAGACCGTGCTCGGCGGCGAAGTCCCGGACGTCCTGGGTGATGCGCATCGAGCAGAACTTCGGGCCGCACATCGAGCAGAAGTGCGCGGTCTTGGCAGGTTCGGCGGGCAGCGTCTCGTCGTGGTAGGCGCGTGCGGTGTCGGGGTCCAGCGACAGCGCGAACTGATCATTCCAGCGGAACTCGAAGCGCGCCGTGCTCAAGGCGTCGTCGCGCTCCTGAGCGCGGGGATGGCCCTTGGCCAGGTCGGCCGCGTGCGCGGCGATCTTGTAGGCGATGACCCCGTCCTTGACGTCCTTGCGGTCCGGCAGCCCGAGGTGTTCCTTGGGGGTGACGTAGCACAGCATCGCGGTACCGGCCTGGGCGATGATCGCCGCCCCGATCGCCGAAGTGATGTGGTCGTAGGCCGGCGCGATGTCGGTGGCCAGCGGGCCCAGCGTGTAGAACGGGGCCTGGTCGCACAGCTCCTCTTCCAGCCGCACGTTCTCGACGATCTTGTGCATGGGTACGTGGCCGGGGCCTTCGATCATCACCTGTGCGCCATGGGATTTGGCGATCTTGGTGAGCTCGCCCAGGGTGCGCAGCTCGGCAAACTGCGCGGCGTCGTTGGCGTCGGCGATCGAACCGGGCCGCAGCCCGTCGCCCAGGGAGAAGGTGACGTCGTAGCGGGCGAAGATGTCGCAGAGTTCCTGGAAGTTGGTGTACAGGAACGACTCCGTGTGGTGGGCCAGACACCAGGCCGCCATGATGGAGCCGCCCCGGGACACGATGCCGGTGACCCGCTTGGCGGTCAGGGGCACATACCGCAGCAGCACGCCGGCGTGCACGGTCATGTAGTCCACGCCTTGCTCGCACTGCTCGATGACGGTGTCGCGGTATATCTCCCACGTCAGCTCGGTCGGATCTCCGTTGACCTTCTCCAGCGCCTGATAGATGGGCACCGTGCCGACTGGCACGGGGGAGTTGCGCAGGATCCACTCGCGGGTCTCGTGGATGTTCTTGCCGGTGGACAGGTCCATGATGGTGTCGGCACCCCAGCGGGTTGCCCACACCATCTTGTCGACCTCCTCGGCGATCGAGCTGGTCACCGCCGAGTTGCCGATGTTGGCGTTCACCTTCACCGCGAACGCCTTGCCGATGATCATCGGCTCGCTCTCGGGATGGTTGTGGTTGGCCGGGATCACGGCGCGGCCGCGCGCAACCTCATCGCGCACCAGTTCGGCGGACATGCCCTCGCGGGCGGCGATGAAAGTCATCTCCGCGGTGATCTCGCCGGCGCGGGCCCGCTGCAGCTGAGTCCCGCGGTCGCGGACCACGCCGGGCCGCGCGGGCAGGCCGGCCGCCAGGTCGATCACCGCGGCGGGGTCGGTGTAGGGGCCGGAGGTGTCGTAGAGGTCGAAGTGTTCCCCGGTGGACAGGTCGACCCGCCGCAGCGGAACCCGCAGAGTGGCCCCGCCGTCGGGCGCCGCCACGTCGAGATAGGCCTTGCCGCTGCCGGCGATCGGGCCGGTCGTCACGGACGGTTCGATGGTTGTGGTCATCCTGTCATCTCCCTACGCCGGCATTACCCGGTCAGGTTCGTACGGTCGACGGCCCCGAGCCGTCCTCTCAGCGCACTGGTCGTGAGCTCCCGCGGTGTGTTCTGTTGAGCGACCCCCACGCGAGGTTACCCCCGCCCGGACCCGTCCGGTACGTCGGCGGGCGGGGCAGCTGGGAGAAACCGATCAGGCCTCCTCGATGGCTTCGCCGAGTTCCTCCAGCAGCCGGTTGTGGTGGTTGTTCGCCATGATGTGGCCGGCGGCGATGACGAGGGCAACCGGCCAGTCGATGAGTTCGAAGGCGGCGAGGGCGGCCAGCCCGCCGTAGTAGGCCAGTTGCTCCGGGCGGGGGATCTCCACCTGGCCCATTATCGGCAGGTTCACGGCGAACGTCTCGCCCTCGCGGATCTTCTGAACCGCGTCGTGTTGGGACGTTCCCCGGAGCGCCTTCTTTTCCGCCATCATTTGCCTTTCTGTAACGAGGAGTTTCCCGCCCCGCCGGGTCGCCCGGCCACCGTCGGGGTCATGTCGAGGACCGAGACTCCGGCAGACCCGTTGGTTTCGCCGGTTGCTTCGGCTCTCGCCGTGCCCCTGAGGCATTTGTACGCGCTGCTGTGGCGCGCGGGGATTGTGGAGATTGTCCGGTCCGAACCGGCGCGTCGGCAGTCGGCGGCGGCTGGCTGCCCGGGCTGCCCCATGTCGCCGCAACACGGTTCACCGCGGCCAGGGCGACCGTCGCGGCAGCGGCGGTTCCCAGAGCCTGCGCCCATCCGAGCGGACCCAGCGGAGTGCAGCCGAGCAGTTGGCTGACCGCCGGGATGCTGATCAGGGTCGCCATCGTGGTCATCGACCCGACCGTGGTGAGCACGACCAGCGGAGCGCGGGATTCCAGCAGCGTCTGGCCCAGCTCGGCGCCCACCAGGGCCACCAGCGCAACGGTGGAGGCGCGTCGGGGCAGGCCGGTGGCCCGGGCCATCGCCCAGGCCGCCGTCGCCGCGGCGGCGGTGGTGGTGCCGCGGATGGCGACGGCGCGCCACAGCGCGGGCTGGTCGGGGCCGCGTAGCCCCCGGTCGGCGGGGCTCCTGGGCTTGCTGACGGCAAGCGCCGCGGCCGGCAACGCATCGGTCATCATGTTGACCAGCAGCAGTTGCCGGGTGTTCAGCGGCGAGGTGCCCGTCAGCGCGCTGCCGATGATCGCGAAGAGGACCTCGCCGGCGTTGCCGCCGAGCAGCACCGAGACCGCCGACTGCACCCGCTGCCAGAGTTGTCGTCCTTCGTCGATGGCGTGCACCAGGGCCTCGATGCGGGCGTCGACCAGCACGACGTCGGCCGCCAGGTGCGCCGGGTCGCTGCCGCCGGCGACGACGCCGATGCCGACGGTGGCGGCGCGGATCGCGGCCGCGTCGTTGGAGCCGTCGCCGACCATCGCGCACCGCACGCCGCCGGCTTCCAGCGTCTGCACGACCTGGACCTTGTTCTCCGGTGTCATCCGCGCGAAGATCACCCGCTCGGTCACGACACGTTCCCGGTCTCTGCGCGACAGGGCATCCCATTCGGCGCCACTGATCACCTGGTCGGCGCTCACCGGCAGCCCCAGCTCGGTGGCGATGGCCGTGGCGGTGATCGGGTGGTCGCCGGTGATCAGCTTGACGCCGACCTGCTGCCGCCGCAGTTGGTCCAGCAGGTCGGCGGCCTCGGAGCGCGGCGTGTCGGACAGGCCGAGCAACCCGGCCAGGGTCAATCCGTGTGTGCAGAGTTCGGCGATGCCATCGGGGTCGTCGCGGATCTGCCGCGCCTGCTGCGGGCTGAGCTCTCGCCGCGCGACCGCGATGACCCGCAGTCCGCGTGCGGCCAGCTCGCCGACCTCGTGCTCGGGGTCCGGGGTGTCGCAGGCAGCCAGCACCACCTCGGGGGCCCCTTTTACGGTGAGCTCGCCACCGGTGACCGAGGCCGAGAACGACCTGCCGGACCGGAACGGTAGGTGTGCGTCGGGCGCCGGCAGCGCCGACGGGGCCCCCAGGGCGTCGGCTGCCGCAGCCACGATGGCGGCGTCCGTGGCGTGTGCGTGCGGGTCGCCGTTGGACGCGGGGGCGGCGTGCGCGGCGCAGCGCAGGACCGTCTCGCGGGAGTGTCCCGGCGCCGGGTGGACCTCCGCGACGCGCAGCCGGTTCTCGCTGAGCGTGCCGGTCTTGTCGAAACACACCACGTCGATGCGGCCCAGGGCCTCCACCGAGCGTGGCACGCGGACCAGCGCGCCGAATTTTGTCAGCCGCCGCGCCGACGCCGCCTGGGCGAGGGTCGCCACCAGCGGCATGCCCTCGGGGACCGCGGCCACGGCGATCGCGATTCCGCTGGCGACCGCTTCGCGCAGGGCTGCGCGCCGCAGCATCCCCAGTGCGCCGACCACTGCGCCGCCGGTGACGCTGACCGGGAAGGCACGGTTGGTGAGCCGGCTGAGCTGGTGCTGCAGGCCCACGTCAGAGGAGATGTCGGCGGACACCAGCTCGGCGGCGCGGCGCTCCTGGGTGTCGGCACCGACGGCGGTCACGACGGCGATGGCGGTGCCGGTCACCAGCGTGGTGCCCGCGTAGAGCATGCAGCGGCGCTCGGCGAGGTAGGCGCCGGGCGTGGCCTCGACCTGCTTGTGCACCGACAGCGACTCACCGGTCAGTGTCGACTCGTCGACCTCGACGTCGTTCTCCTCGACGATCCGGGCGTCGGCGGGCACCACCTCGTGCGTGCGCACCTCGATCAGGTCGCCGGGCTGCAGCTGCGCGGCGATGACATCGGTGTGGGCCCGCTGCCCGTCGGGCCCCGTCAGCACCTTGCGGGCAGGTGGAATCTGTTGCGCCAGTAACTGTTTCAGACGGTTCTCGGCGCGCAGCCGCTGGCTGGCCGCCAGCATGGAGTTCGCGGTCAGCACCGAGAAGACCAGCACCGCGTCGACGGGCGATCCGAGCACCGCGCTGGCCGCCGAGCCCAGCGCCAGCACTGGTGTCAGCGGGTCGGTCAACTCGGCGCGGACTGCGTCGAGAAACTGAAGGAACGTGCGCGCCGGGGTGTCGGCCTTTGCGGTGACGTCGGCGGCCGGCTCCGGCGCGCGCGGGGGCAGCAGCGCGCGGACCTGCTGCGCCGACATCGCGTGCCAGTCGTAGACCGATCCGGGGCGGGGCTCCTCGGCGCCGACGATCCCGCGCGCCAGCAGGTAACCCGACAGCAGCCCCGCCGCCGCGCCGGTGCTGATCGGGCCCGGCCCCAGACCGCGCACACCGGGGATCATCAACAGCGATCCCATGGCCGTGGCGCCGGCCGATATCCCGGCGCCGCGCCGGGCGGCGAGCCTGGCCGCAGGAAGGGCGAGCAGCACCCGCCACGCCGCCGCCAGGTCGGGCACCAGCAGGTCGGCCTCCCAGGGCAGCGGATCGGTGTCCTGGTGCGGCAGCAGGCCCACCGCCACGTCGGCGGCAGCCAGGGCACGGCCCTGCGGCGTGGACAGCACGGCCACCGTGCGGCCCGCGCTCTGCAGCTCGGCGACCGTGGCGGCCAGCGCGTCGTCGAGGGATCGGCCGTTCGGCAGCCGGAGGTCGTCGAACGCGTGCCGTAACTCGCCCAGCATGTCCACGTCGATCGACACCAGGTCGGCCCCCGACCGGTGGGCCTCGGCGACCACCGCCGACGCCAGCGGAGCGTGGGCCCCACGGAACAGGTCCTCGACCGCGGGATCGGGCTCGCCCGCCACCTGAACGTCGCTGGTGCACAGCGCCCGGGGGTCGATGACGATGGCGTCGACGCGATCCAGCCGACGCAGTGCGTCAGGCCGCAGCGTCAACACCGCGTGCCGATCGGCCAGCCCTCGTCCCAGCGCCGCGGCGAAGGCCTCGGGTGTGGTGCGCGTCGCCTTGGGTGTGGTCACCAGCACCGCGGTTGCGGCCAGGTGCGCGCTGCGGGTGGTGGCGCCGATCAGTCCGGCGCTGGCAGCCTGCATCAACGCGAAACGGCGGGCCGGGCCACTCGGGCGCCCGGGGGGCCGCGTCTGCCGCGCGGGCCGGTCAGCACCCCGCGCCAATGACGCTTCGTACCGGCGCCAGACCCGCGCCTCGGCGTGACTTTCGGCGGTCCGCAGCGACTGCATGAGCAGACCCACCGCCAACGAACCCGGAGACTGCGTCACGGTCTCGGCGGCCACCGCGGCCAGCGTCAGCGCGGTGTCCGTCGCGGGCCGGCCGATGGCGTTCTCGATCAGCCGTCGCAGCCAGGGCTGGTAGTCGACCGCGACGACGCCGGCCAGCACCCCGATCGGGGCCCGCGGCCAGTGCAGGGCGCGGCCGGTCAGCGCGATGCCCAGCCCGGCCGCGTTGGCGGCCACTGTTACGGCGCTGATCACCGGCACCCCACCGTCGGCGGGCGGCTGCGCGACGGGAACCGCGGCGTCGGCGGATGTCGGGCGGGGCAGGTCGGCCCAGATCGCCCGGACACCCTCGCGCAGCGGAATGGCCGCGACGTTCAGGCAGGCGCCGGCCAGAGCCGTGGTGGTGCGGACTCCGGCGACCAGGACGCGCAGCGGTATTCGAACAGGAGATACGACAATGCTCAAGGGCTGCTCAAGGGCTGCTCAAGGGATCCCGACTAGTTGGTGCTGCGCAGTTCGCTTGCGCCTGCCCGGCGCCCGGCGGTCTTCTTGGCCGCCGGTTTGGCCGCGTTCTGGGGCACCGCCTTCTTCGGCGAGGCATCCCCCGGCACCGGCGTCAGGTTCGTCTTCGGTGGCGGTTCGGGTTTGCGGTGCATCCGGTGTAGCAGCAGCGCACCCCCGCCCACGGCCAGCAGCACCGGCCACTCGACCAGGCCGGCCACCCCGAGCGCACCGATGGCCAGCGCCGCCGCCGGGGTGGAATGGCTGCCCGAGCTGACACCGCGCTTGATGCCCTCGGCGGCACCCGTGACGCCCCCGACGATCCCGTTTACCGCCGCGCCGCCCACGGCGCCCGCGGCGGCGGTGGCAGCATCGGCCGCACGGTTGACGGTGTTGCCTAGGCTTCGGGCTGCCCCGCCGACGACACTCATGGTGGCTCCTGATCTCTGGTCGTCCTCGCGGCGACCGGTTGACGTCGCCTGTATACCCGTGGAACGGAAAGTAAACAGCGGCACAAAATTTTCCCACCATCTTTTCAAACAAATGCCCGCCGCGCTACTGGCCGGCGCATGACAACGAGCGGCCGGGCGGGAATTCCCATGCTGCTCCGGCCTCACTGGTCGCGCACATCCACCAGCACCGGGGCGTGGTCACTGGGCCCTTTGCCTTTGCGTTCCTCGCGAACGATCTGCGCGGCGCTCACCCGGCCCGCCAACGCCGGCGAGGCGAGGATGAAGTCGATGCGCATGCCCTGCCTCTTGGGAA
>NZ_JBMIOP010000155.1:0-23826 GCF_049197365.1 Mycobacterium sp. THU-M104 | reverse complement strand
AGGTGATCTACGAGCAGGCCAACGCCCACGGGCAGAAGGTGCAAAGCGCCGGTTCCAACATGGCCAGCACCGACTCGGCCGTCGGCTCCAGCTGGGCCTGACGCGACCTTTTCCACGAAGGGGCCCGCACACCTTGGGTGTGCGGGCCCCTTTCTTGGTTCGCCGCGCCAGCCGTTACCCGGCCACCGGCGACCGCGGGATCAGCGAGGGCCGGAACCCGACCCGCTGCACCGCGCCGTCGGCCTCGCGTCCGATCATCCCGCCCAGCGGGAGCTTGGACACGCCGGTCGTCGACACGGGGGTGGCGCTGGTCGCCGCACCCCATCCGCCCGGCATCATGTTGGCGTCCATCGCAGGCAGCGGTGCGACCGAGGAGACCGTGCCGGCCCAGCTCTGCGGCACGGACAAGGTCCCGAGCGAGGCCGCCTGGCCCACACTGGCTGACGCGCCTTCGCCCAGACCCCCCAGGCCCCCGACGCCGCCCAGGTCGCCCAGCGCGCCGCCACCCTCGGCCCCGATGATCGAGCCGGCGCCCTGCAGGTCCAGCGCCAGTCCCTGATAGTCGAGGCCCAGTCCGTAGAGATCGAAGCCGACGCCACCGACATCGGAGATCGAGCCGCCCACGTCCCCGAACACGCCGAGGCTGGTGCCGAGCACCACGCCCTCCGGCGACGCCAAGGCGCCCGCCAGTCCGCTCAGCGCGGAAGCGGAAGTGGTGCCCGACGCGGCGGTGGCGGCGGCTTTCGCGGCGCTCTTGCCGGGCCCGTTGGCAACCGACGTCAACGAGCTCAGTGGCGAGTACGCGGCCGACGCCATCGACGCCCCGTCGCCCATCGCCATACCGGAAACCCCGGACGTCGACCCGGGGTTGGCCAGGCCCTGCAGGGTTTGCGGCACCGAGGAGAACAGCTGGGACGTCGTATGGGCGTGGCCGGCGACCTGGGTCGCCGTCGCATGGGCGACCGTACCGGCCTGCCCGGGGGCGCCCGCCGGATTCGTGGTCTGGGGTGGTGACTGGAACGTCTTGAAGGCGGAGGCCATTGCCGAGCTGGCGGCATAGTTGTACATCGCCGTCGCATCCTGTGCCCACATCTCGGCGTACTGCGCCTCGGTGGCCATGATCGCCGGCGTGTTCTGGCCCAGGAAGTTGGTCGCCACCAGCGTGGCCAGCTGAACCCGGTTGGCCACTACCACCGGCGGCGGCACCGTCATCCCATAGGCCGTCTCGTACGCCGCCGCGGCGGAGGTGGCCTGGGTGGCGGCCAGCTGGCATTGCTCGGCGGTGGCCCGCATCCACGTCACATAGGGTGCAACGGCGGCCGCCATCGCCGTCGACGTCGGGCCCGTCCACGACTCGTCGGTCAGACCCGTGATCACCGACTGGTACCCGTTGGCGGCATCCTGCAGTTCGGCGGCCAGCGACTCCCAGCCGGCGGAGGCGGCCAGCATCGTTCCCGGACCCGGGCCCGCATACATCCGGCTCGAGTTGATTTCCGGCGGCAACGCCCCGAAATCCATTCTTCTCCCTCGCTTGTTCCGTTATTTGTTTGCCGGCTATGTCACACGCCACACACATGCGGACGCCTCGCCGTCGGCCACCCCATCGGGCCGGAAACGGGACGACGACCCGCCGGCGCTGCGCCACCACGACGGCGGCTGCAGCCCGGCGAGCACCGCCCGGGGACGCGGTCGGTGGCCAGCCGGCGCCACGCGTGCGCGGGCCGCGCAGGACCCGCCAGAGCGGGATTATGGTCAGCCACCGCGGCGCGGCGCGGCGCCGGTTGCGGTAGAAGCGGCCCGGTCACCGGCTGGTCCAGGAAACACATTTGGATCTAACGACATTCGTCACGGACGTAACCTTTTGTTAACGGAAGCCGGGACCCCGTTGTCCCCCCGACGTCCCGCGCACACATAGGGCGACGACGGCGTCCGCCAAAGGACAGCGGCTGATGGTCATCGAAACTTTGGTCATCGAAACTTTGGTCATCGAAAATTGTTCTCGCTCCAACGATTTGGTGAGCCTCACCTGAGAAACACTCCGCTTCGTCAGGCTAACGACCATGCATCCCAGTATTTTTAGGAATTCGGCCGATCTCAAGCGCTCTGATACAACGCATATACAACACATATTTGTCCGGTCCCTCCGGCTGCTCGCCGGACACCGTTTCATTTGAGAACTCTATGAACTTCGTGACAACCGCGTGTGACACTTGCGAAAATGCGGGATCATGACTGCAATGTCGCGACACGCAGGCAGCCAGCGCCCGCGCCAAGCCGTTCTCGGCCAGCTGCCCCGGATCTACCGCGCCGACGGATCACCGATCCGGGTTTTGCTGGTGGACGACGAGCCCGCGCTGACCAACCTGGTGAGGATGGCGCTGCACTACGAGGGCTGGGTTGTCGAAGTCGCCCACAACGGGCGCGACGGCATCGCGAAATTCGACACGATCAATCCCGACGTGCTGGTTCTCGACATCATGCTGCCCGACGTCGACGGGCTGCGGATCCTGGATCGGGTCCGCGAGGCGGACACCTACACCCCGACGCTGTTTCTGACCGCGCGCGACTCGGTGATGGACCGGGTCACCGGCCTGACGGCGGGCGCCGACGACTACATGACCAAGCCGTTCAGCCTCGAGGAGTTGGTCGCCCGGCTGCGCGGACTGCTGCGCCGTTCCAGCCGGCAACCCGCGCCGACCACGGAGACGCTCGAGGTCGGCGAACTGCGAGTCGACGCCGCCAGCCGCGAGGTCACCCGTGACGGCACTCAGGTGTCGCTGTCCTCGACCGAGTTCGAGTTGCTCCGATTCCTCATGCGCAATCCTCGCCGGGTGCTGAGCCGCACCGAGATCCTCGACCGGGTCTGGAACTACGACTTCGCGGGCCGTACCAGCA
This sequence comes from Mycobacterium sp. THU-M104, assembly GCF_049197365.1. Taxonomy (NCBI): domain Bacteria; kingdom Bacillati; phylum Actinomycetota; class Actinomycetes; order Mycobacteriales; family Mycobacteriaceae; genus Mycobacterium; species Mycobacterium sp. THU-M104. The sequence continues at coordinate 20,931 of NZ_JBMIOP010000155.1, read as the reverse complement.
TCGTCGACTTGTACATCTCCTACCTGAGGAAAAAAATCGACTTCGGCAGGGAACCGATGATCCACACCGTGCGCGGCGTCGGATACCTGCTGCGGCCACCGGAATGACCCGGCAGCGCAACACGCCGTGGTGGCTCCCCCGGTCGCTGCGCCGCCAGTTGCTGCTGGGAGTGCTGGCCGTGGTCAGCGTGGTCCTGGTGGCCGTCGGCGTCGTCTCGGTGGTCAGCCTGCGCGGCTACGTCACCGCGATGAACGACGAAGACGTCGCCGAATCCCTGGAGGCGTTGAGCAACTCCTACAACAGGTACCGTAACGGCGATCACAGCTGGGAGCATGCGGGCGTCCCACCACTGGGGCAAGCCATGCTGGAGTTCACCGACCAGACGCCGGGCAACCTGATCGCCGTGCTGCACAACGGGACAGTCCTCGGGTCGGCGGTCTTCTCCGAGGCCGAAGCACGTCCCGCACCGCCCGACGTGGTGCGGGTGCTGCAAGCGCGGTCGCAGACCGATGGGCGGCCACGGACAGAACACCTCGGCAGCCTGGGCTCCTACCGGGTGGCCAGCCACCTCGACGGTTCCGACCGGCTTCTGGTCGGGCTGTCGCTGCAGCGCGCCGACAAGATCATCACCCGCAAGCAGGTCACCACCGCGGCGCTGGTCGCGGCCGCCCTCGCGGTGACCGCGGCGCTGACTGTCTGGGTGGTCGGGTACACACTGCGCCCGCTGCGCCGGCTGACCGCCACGGCTGCGGAGGTCGCCGCCATGTCGCTGACCAACGGCGACCAGCGCATCAGCGTCCGGGTTTCACCGGAGGACACCGACCCGGACAACGAAGTCGGGATCGTCGGAAACACCCTCAACCGGTTGCTGGACAATGTCGACAGCGCGCTGGCGTATCGCGCCGAATCCGATCTGCGGATGCGCCAATTCATCACCGACGCCAGCCACGAGCTGCGCACGCCGCTCGCGGCGATCCAGGGCTACGCCGAGCTGACCCGCCAGGACAGCTCGGAGTTGCCGCCGACCACCGAATACGCACTGGCCCGCATCGAGTCGGAGGCACAGCGCATGGCGCTGCTCGTCGAGGAGTTGCTGCTGTTGTCGCGGCTGGGGGAAGGCGTGGACCTGCATCCCGAGGACGTGGATCTGGCCGGGCTGGTGACCGACGCGGTCAACGACGCGGCGGTCGCGGCGCCGACCCACCGATGGATCACGGAGCTGCCCGACAGGCCGGTGTGGGTCCGCGGTGACCCCGCCCGGCTGCACCAGCTGATCAGCAACCTGCTCGGCAATGCCCGGGTGCACACGCCGCCGGGCGTCACCGTGACGACCGGCATCACCTGCCACCAGAGCGGCCGCGAAGCGCCCTACACCGAACTCAGTGTTGCCGACGACGGGCCCGGGATCGACCAGCAACTGCTCCCTCGGCTGTTCGAGCGGTTCGCCCGAGCGGACCCGTCCAGGTCGAACGGGTCGGGCGTCGGGCTCGGACTGGCCATCGTCAGTTCGATCGTCAAGGCGCACAAGGGCACTGTCAGCGCCGAATCCGCCGACGGCCGAACGGTCTTTCGCGTGCGGCTCCCGATGATCGAGCCGCCCATCCCCGATTACGGGCATAACGCTGCGCCGAGGGCGTTAGGAAGTCGTTAAGAAACTTCCCGACCGATGGCCCTTCCGGAGCGGCGCCGTCTACGTTCACCCTGACGCGCGCCTCGACACGTGACACGACCTGGCGCAAAAAGGAGACAGGATGGGCGTGCTGGCGTTCGTCGTGCTGACAGTGGCGGTGTTCGCCGTGCTCGGCTGGGCGCAGAAATTGGTCGAACGGCTGTGAACTACGAAAACACCGTCGGCCTGCTGCTGTCGATCCTGCTGGCGCTCTTCCTCTTTGGCGCCCTGCTGTTCCCGGAGCGCTTCTAGTGGGCGCCACGACCGCGGGCGTCGCGCTGTTGGTTGTTCTCGTCGCGGCGCTGGCACTGGCCCACGTGCCCCTTGGCGACTACATGTTTCGGGTCTACTCTTCGGAGCGGGACTCCTCTGTCGAGAAGGTGGTGTACCGCCTGATCGGCGTCGATTCGCGCTCGGAGCAGTCGTGGGGCGCCTACGCCCGCAGCATCCTGGCGTTCTCGGCGGTCAGCATCCTCTTCCTGTTCGTGTTCCAGCTCGTGCAGGACAAGTTGCCGCTGCATCTGCACCACCCGGCCACCGCCATGACCCCGTCGCTGGCATGGAACACCGCGGTCAGCTTCGTCACCAACACCAACTGGCAGGCCTACTCGGGCGAGTCGACGCAGGGCCATCTGGTGCAGATGGCCGGGCTGGCCGTGCAGAACTTCGCCTCGGCCGCGGTCGGCATGGCGGTGGCGATCGCGCTGGTACGCGGGTTCGCCCGCAAGCGCACCGCTGATCTGGGCAACTTCTGGGTGGACCTGGTCCGCGGCACACTGCGCATCCTGTTGCCCATCGCGACGCTCGGCGCGATCGTCCTGATAGCCGGCGGCGCAATTCAGAACTTCCACCTCGACGACCAGGTCGTCACCACCCTGGGCGGCGCCAAGCAGACCATCACCGGCGGACCGGTCGCCAGCCAGGAGGCCATCAAGGAACTCGGCACCAACGGCGGCGGCTTCTACAACGCCAACTCCGCGCACCCGTTCGAGAATCCGACGTCCTGGACCAACTGGCTGGAGATCTTCCTGATCGCGGTGGTCGCGTTCTCCCTGCCCCGGACGTTCGGTCGCATGGTCGGCAGCACCCGGCAGGGCTTCGCGATCGCCGGCGTCATGGCGACGCTGGCGCTGCTCAGCTTCAGCGCGACGATGTGGATGCAGCTGCAGCACCACGGCACCGTGCCGGGTTCGGCCGGTGCGGCGATGGAGGGCGTCGAACAGCGCTTCGGCGTCGCCGACTCGGCCGTGTTCGCCGTGACGACCACGCTGACGTCGTGCGGGGCCGTCGACTCGTTCCACGACTCCTACACCAGCCTCGGGGGCATGATGACGATGTTCGACATGCAGCTCGGCGAGGTCACCCCCGGCGGCGTGGGATCCGGCCTGTACGGCATGCTGATCCTCGCGGTGATCACCGTGTTCATCGCGGGGCTGATGGTGGGCCGCACCCCGGAATACCTCGGTAAGAAGATCACTCCCCGCGAAATCAAGTTCGCCGCAACGTATTTCCTGGTCACGCCGCTCATCGTGCTGGTCGGTACCGCGACCGCGATGGCGCTGCCGGGCGAACGGGCGGCGATGCTCAACGGCGGCCCGCACGGCCTGTCGGAAGTCCTGTACGCGTTCAGCTCGGCCGCCAACAACAACGGGTCGGCCTTCGCGGGGCTGTCCGCCGACACCGACTGGTACAACACCGCGCTGGGGCTGGCCATGGTGTTCGGCAGGTTCGCGCCGATCGTGCTGGTGCTCGCCCTGGCCGGCTCGCTGGCCAAACAGGGCACCACGCCGGCATCGGTCGGCACGCTGCCCACCTATGGGCCGCAGTTCGTCGGGATGGTCGCCGGCGTCACGCTGATCCTGGTCGCCCTCACCTTTCTGCCCATGCTGGCACTCGGGCCTCTCGCCGAAGGAATGCACTGATGACGGGGACTGATTCGGGGACGCATTCGGTGACGCATTCGGGGACGCATTCGGGCCGCGAACAGGCACGGGGCGGCCTGCTCGATCCGACGATGCTGCGGCGGTCTGTGCCACAGGCGATGCGCAAACTCGACCCGCGCACGCTGTGGCGCAACCCCGTGATGTTCGTCGTGGAGATCGGTGCCGTCTGGAGCACCGTGCTTGCGGTGCTCAACCCCACGTGGTTCGCCTGGCTGATCATGATCTGGCTGTGGCTGACGGTGCTGTTCGCCAACCTCGCGGAGGCGGTGGCCGAAGGCCGCGGCAAAGCCCAGGCCGAATCCCTGCGCAAGGCCAAGACCCAGACCATGGCCCGGCGGCTGGAGAACTGGAAGCCCGGCACTGCGACGTCGGATGGCGTGGAAGAAGAAGTTCCCGCACCCGAGCTGCAACGGGGCGACATCGTCGTCGTCGAGGCCGGGCAGGTGATCCCGGGCGACGGCGATGTACTGGAAGGCATCGCCTCCGTAGATGAATCGGCGATCACGGGCGAATCGGCGCCGGTGATCCGGGAATCCGGCGGGGACCGGTCGGCGGTCACCGGCGGCACCACCGTGCTGAGCGACCGGATCGTCGTCACGATCACCCAGAAGCCCGGGCACAGCTTCATCGACCGGATGATCGCGCTCGTCGAGGGCGCCAACCGGCAGAAGACGCCCAACGAGATCGCGCTGAACATCCTGCTGGCCGCCCTGACGATCATCTTCGTCTTCGCCGTCGCGACCCTGCAGCCACTGGCGATCTACTCCAAGGCCAACAATCCCGGTGTCCCGAACACGCAGGCGCTGGGCTCAGGCGGCGTGACCGGCATCGTGATGGTGTCGTTGCTGGTGTGCCTGATCCCGACGACCATCGGCGCGCTGCTGTCGGCCATCGGCATCGCCGGGATGGACCGGCTGGTGCAGCGCAACGTGCTCGCGATGTCCGGTCGCGCCGTCGAGGCCGCGGGCGACGTGAACACGCTGCTGCTCGACAAGACCGGCACCATCACCCTGGGCAACCGGCAGGCGGCCGCCTTCCTCCCGGTCGACGGCGTCTCCCCCGACCAGCTGGCCGACGCCGCGCAATTGTCCAGCTTCGCCGACGAAACGCCGGAGGGACGTTCGGTCGTCGTGTTCGCCAAGGAGCGGTTCGGCCTGCGCGCGCGCACCCCCGGCGAGCTCTCGAACGCCCACTGGGTGGCGTTCTCCGCCACGACCCGGATGTCGGGGGTCGACTTCGACGGCCACGAGCTGCGCAAGGGCGCCGCCAACTCGGTCGCCGAATGGGTTCGCGGACAAGGCGGCACGGTCCCCGCCCAACTCGGTGAGATCGTCGACGGCATCTCCGCTTGCGGCGGCACACCGCTGGTCGTCGGGGAGAGTCGCGACGGAAAGGGCGACCGAAAAGCAAGGGTGCTCGGCGTGATCCACCTCAAGGACGTCGTCAAGCAGGGCATGCGCGACCGGTTCGACGAGATGCGCCGCATGGGCATCCGCACGGTGATGATCACCGGCGACAATCCGTTGACCGCCAAGGCGATCGCCGACGAGGCCGGCGTCGACGACTTCCTCGCCGAGGCAACGCCCGAGGACAAGCTCGCGCTGATCAAGCGCGAGCAGGAAGGCGGCAGGCTGGTCGCGATGACCGGTGACGGCACCAACGACGCACCGGCCCTGGCGCAGGCCGACGTGGGCGTGGCGATGAACACCGGCACCTCGGCCGCCAAAGAGGCCGGCAACATGGTGGATCTGGACTCCGACCCGACCAAGCTCATCGAGATCGTCGAGATCGGCAAGCAGCTGCTGATCACCCGCGGCGCGCTGACCACCTTCTCGATCGCCAACGACATCGCGAAGTACTTCGCGATCATCCCGGCCATGTTCGTCGCCCTGTTCCCCGGGCTGGACCTGCTCAACATCATGCGGCTGCACAGCCCGCAGTCGGCGATCCTGTCCGCGGTGATCTTCAACGCGATCATCATCGTGGCACTGATCCCACTGTCACTGCGCGGCGTGCGCTACACGCCGAGCAGCGCGTCGAAACTGTTGAGCCGCAACCTCTCCGTGTACGGGCTCGGCGGCATCCTCGCCCCGTTCCTCGGCATCAAGCTGATCGACCTGATCGTCCAATTCGTCCCCGGGATGTCCTGACATGAAGGTCTCTGGATTCGTCCGCATCCACTGGGCGGCCCTGCGTGCGCTGCTGGTGCTGACCGTGGTCACCGGTGTGGCGTACCCGCTGTTCATCTGGCTTCTCGCCCAGATACCGGGACTGCACGACAAGGCCGAGGGATCGATCCTGACCGCCGACGGCAAGCCCGTCGGCAGCAGGCTGATCGGTCAGCTGTTCACCGACTCCGACGGCCACCCGCTGCCTCAGTACTTCCAGAGCCGGCCCTCGGCGGCGGGCGAGGGCTACGACCCGCTGTCCTCGGGTGCGAGCAACCTCGGCCCGGAGAACATCGTCGACGCATCCGAAGCTGATGGGGGCACGCCGAGCCTGCTCACGCAGGTGTGCAAGCGCAGCATGGCGGTGGGGCGCCTGGAAGGTGTGGACGGGTCGCGGCCGTTCTGCACGGGCGGCGGTGTGGGCGCAGTGCTTTCGGTCATCGGCCCGCGCGACGCGCGCGGTGACGTCGCCGCGCCCACCCGGGTGGTCAGCGTCAACGAGCCCTGCTCAGCGACGTCCACGCCGTTTCTGACCAGTTACGAGGGAGTGCGGGTCGAGTGCGCCGAGAACGGCCCCCACTCACACGAGGACTACTCGATCGGACAGATCGTGCCCATCCGCGGCGCCGCGCCCGCCGACCCGGTCGTGCCCGCCGACGCCGTCACGGCCAGCGGCAGCGGCCTGGACCCGGACATCTCGCCCGCCTACGCCGACCTGCAGGTGGCGCGGGTGGCCAGGGCGCGCCGTGTCAGCCCGGAGCGGATCAGCAAGCTCGTGGCGCAGAACCGGAATGGGCGCGCCCTCGGGTTTCTCGGCGAACCAGCCGTCAACGTGCTGCAGCTCAACCTGGCGCTCGACCACTGGTATCCGCTGCCCGGCTGACCGCTGGGGGATGATGGTTGATGTGAGCGATCACCCACCCAAGCGCGGAGAGCTGCGCATCTACCTCGGCGCAGCCCCGGGGGTGGGTAAAACCTATGCCATGCTCGGCGAGGCCCATCGTCGACTTGAGCGCGGCACCGACCTGGTGGCCGGCGTGGTTCAGACCCATGGGCGCGCGAAAACCGCGGAACTGCTTGAGGGCATAGAAGTCATCGCGCCGCGCTACCTCGACTATCGCGGCGGCAGGTTCCCCGAACTCGACGTGCCGGCCGTACTGGCCCGCCATCCGCAGGTCGTCCTGGTCGACGAACTCGCCCACACCAACACACCGGGCAGCAAGAACGCCAAACGCTGGCAGGACGTCGAGGAATTGCTCGACGCCGGGATCACGGTGATCTCCACCGTCAACGTGCAGCATCTGGAGAGCCTCAACGACGTCGTCGCCCAGATCACGGGCATCGAACAGCGGGAGACGGTGCCGGATTCGGTCGTGCGCGAGGCCGCGCAGGTCGAGCTCATCGACATCACCCCGGAAGCGTTGCGCCGCAGACTTTCCCATGGAAACGTCTACACCCCTGAAAGGGTCGACGCGGCACTGTCCAACTATTTCCGGCGGGGAAACCTCACCGCGCTGAGGGAATTGGCGCTGCTGTGGCTGGCCGACCAGGTGGACACCGCGCTCGCGACATACCGGGCGGAGAACAAGATCACCGCCACCTGGGAGGCGCGGGAGCGGGTCGTGGTGGCCGTCACCGGCGGCCCTGAATCGGAGACCTTGGTGCGGCGGGCATCCCGGATCGCGTCGAAGTCCAGCGCCGAGCTGATGGTGGTCCACGTCGTCCGTGGCGACGGGCTCGCCGGACTGTCGGAGTCCCGGATGGCCAAGATCCGCGAGCTGGCCAACAGCCTGGACGCGTCGCTGCACACCGTGGTCGGTGACGACGTACCCACGGCCCTGCTCGACTTCGCCCGGGAACGCAACGCCACTCAGCTGGTGATCGGCACGTCGCGGCGCTCCCGCTGGGCGCGCCTTTTCGAGGAGGGCATCGGGCTGAGGGTCGTCGAGTTGTCCGACAAGATCGACGTGCACCTGGTCACCCACGAGGAGTCCAAACGCGGCTTCCGCGCGGCGTCGCTGAGCCGCCGCGAGCGACGGGTCACCTCGTGGCTGGCCGCGTTTGTGGTTCCCTCGGTCATCTGTGCGGTCACGGTGTCCACGCTCGACCAGTACCTGCAGACCAGCGGTGCCAGCGCGCTGTTCTTCGTCGGCGTGGTGGCAGTCGCCTTGCTCGGTGGCGTGGCCCCCGCAGTGTTTTCGGCCGTGGTGTCCAGCCTGCTGTTGAATTATTTCCTGACCGCGCCTCGTCATACGTTCACCATCGCCGCCCCTGACGCCGCCGTCACCGAGGTGGTGCTACTGCTCGTCGCCGTGGCGGTCGCGGTGCTCGTCGACGGCGCGGCCAAACGCACCCGGGAGGCCCGGCGCGCGTCCCAGGAGGCCGAACTGCTCACGCTGTTCGCCGGGTCGGTGCTGCGCGGCGCCGATCTCGAGACGCTGCTGGAACGTGTGCGGGAAACCTATTCCCAGCGTGCGGTCAGCCTGCTGCAGGAGCGCGGCGAGCCAGGCCACGCCGCCGGCAAGACGAGCCACATCGTGGCCTGCGTCGGCAAAGATCCTTGCCTGACCGTCGATTCCGCGGACACCGCGATCGAGGTCGGCGACCGAGATTTCCACGAGTATTGGATGCTTTTGGCCGGCAGGAAGCTCTCCGCACGCGATCGCCGGGTGCTGAGCGCGGTGGCCGGGCAGGCGGCCGGACTGGCCCGTCAAGGCGAGCTGGCCGAAGAAGCCGGCCGGGCCGAGGCGATCATGCGGGCCGACGAGCTGCGCCGGTCGCTGCTCTCGGCGGTCAGCCACGACCTGCGCACACCGCTGGCAGCCGCCAAAGTCGCCGTCTCCAGCCTGCGCGCCGACGATGTGGCCTTCTCCCCCGCCGACACCGCCGAACTGCTGGCCACCATCGAGGAGTCCGTCGACCAGCTGACCGCACTGGTCGGAAACCTGCTCGATTCCTCCCGCCTGGCTGCCGGCGTGGTACACCCGGAGCTGCGCCGGGTGTACCTCGAAGAGACGGTGCAGCGTGCGCTGGTCAGCATCGGCAAGGGCGCCACCGGTTTCTACCGATCCGCCATCGATCGGGTCAAAGTCGACGTCGGTGACACCGTGGTGCTGGCCGATGCCGGACTGCTCGAACGCGTTCTGGCCAACCTCATCGACAACGCGCTACGGTACGCGCCCGGCTGCGTGGTCCGCGTCAACGCAGGACGGGTGGGTGATCGCGTCCTGATCAACGTCATCGACGAAGGCCCCGGGATCCAGCACGGAACCGAAGACCAACTCTTCTCAGCGTTTCAGCGGTTGGGCGATCACGACAACACCACCGGGGTGGGGCTGGGAATGTCGGTGGCGCGAGGCTTCACCGAAGCGATGGGCGGCACCATCCAGGCGGGCGACACCCCGGGAGGCGGACTCACCGTCGTCGTGGACCTGGCCGCGCCGCAGGAGGCCCGATGACGACTCGCGTCCTGGTGATCGACGACGAACCGCAGATCCTGCGCGCGATGCGCATCAACCTGTCGGTGCGGGGCTACGAGGTCGTCACTGCGTCGAGTGGCGCGGGCGCGCTGCGTGCCGCGGCCGAACACAAGCCCGACGTGGTCATCCTCGACCTCGGCCTGCCCGACATCTCGGGCATCGAGGTGCTGGCCGGTCTGCGGGGCTGGCTCACGGCGCCGGTGATCGTGTTGTCGGCGCGCACCGACTCCTCGGACAAGGTCGCGGCGCTCGACGCCGGCGCCGACGACTACGTTACCAAACCCTTTGGGATGGAAGAGTTCCTGGCCCGGTTGCGTGCTGCGGTCCGCCGCGCCGCCGCCGCGTCCGATACCGAGGAACCCGTCATCGAGACCGACGCGTTCACCGTCGACCTGGCCGCCAAGAAGGTCACCAGGAAGGGCGCCGAGGTGCATCTCACCCCGACCGAGTGGGGGATGCTCGAAATGCTGGTCCACAACCGGGGCAAGCTGGTCGGCCGCGAGGAACTGCTCAAGGAGGTCTGGGGGCCGGCGTATGCCACCGAAACCCATTATTTGCGTGTCTATCTGGCCCAACTACGCCGCAAGCTCGAAGACGACCCGTCGCACCCGAGACACCTGCTGACCGAGTCGGGCATGGGCTACCGTTTCGAAATGTGACGTCATGTCCGTCACAGCGGTCACAGCGGTCACAGCGGTCACAGCGGTCACAGCGGTCACTGAAACCGAGTGCCACACTTTGTGCCCACCTCATAGCGACAACCTGGCTGCCGCCCGCATCGCGAGTACCCGTTGGTGCATTCGGTACTCCGTCGAGCGCGGGATACTCCCCGGCCCATACAGTCCCCGGCCGAGCCGGCGCGCCCTGTCGCGGCCGGTTTCCCAGCGCAACGCGTCGGACACGGCCTTCGATGCCCGGCCGCGGATGCGAAATCCCTGCTCGCTCAATGCATTGATCAGCTGGGCGACCGTCGCCCGTCCGTTGTGGGCAAGGTACATGGTGAGCGCGTAACGCAGCTCGATTCCGTGGAGTTCCATGCCGGAACCGTCGCATACGGGTACGACACCGCCGCGAGTGTCGCTATGAGGCGGGCACAAAGTGTGCCGCCTTTTCCAGGGACGCGTGTGGCGGGTGTGACGTCAGCCGATGATCGACAGCACGATGCCGTCCAGGATGTCGCGCTCGCTGACGACCAGCTCGTCGATGCCGGCGCGGGTGCGCAGCTCGCGGGCCAACTCCTCCACCACGATCGCGCCACCACCGATCACGTCGGCGCGGCCCTCGTGCATGGGGCCGAGTTCGGCGCGCCGGGCGCGGGTCATGCCGATCAGTCGCTCGCACACCGCCAGCAGTTCGCCACCGGTTATGCGTGAAAGATGAATGGCCGCAGAGTTATACGACGTCATGCCGTGTGCCAGCGCGGACAATGTTGTCATGGTGCCGGCCACGCCGACCCAGGTCCGCGCCGCTTCGACGGGAACCACGCCGAGTGCGGCGTCGAGCCGTTCCCGGACCACCTCGCGCGCCGCCGCCACCTCCCGCGGCGTCGGCGGGTCGGAGTGCAAACAGCGCTCGGTCAACCGTACGCAGCCGATGTCGGCCGAATAGCTCGCCACCACCGCGTCGCTGCCGAGCACGATCTCGGTGGAGCCGCCACCCAGGTCGACAACCAGAAAAGGCGCTGCAGCACTGTCTAATTCGCCGACCGCACCGCGGAAGGACAACTCGGCTTCCTGTGCACCGGTGATCACCTCCGCCACCGCGCCGGGAATGACGGCGCCCAGCACGTCGGCCGTCATCGCAAAGAACGTGTCGCGGTTGGAGGCGTCGCGCGTGGCCGAGGTCGCCACCATCCGGACCCGTTCGGCGCCGTGCGCTCCCAGCAGAACAGCGTAATCGGCCAGCGCGGCGCGGGTCCGCGCGATCGCGTCCGGTGCCAGCCGTCCGGTGGCATCGACGCCTTGCCCCAGCCTCACGATCCGAGTCTCGCGATGCACGTCGCGCAGCCTGCCGTCGTCGAAATCGGCGATCAGCAGCCGAATCGAGTTGGTGCCGCAATCGATTCCCGCCAGCCGGCTCACCACTGCGCGTTCACCACAACGTCAGCCATCGCCGGCTCGACGGCAAGGGTCCGCAGCACCTCGTCGCCGAGTGGATTGCAGCCCGGGCCCTTGGCCAGCGAGTGCGCGATCAGCACGTGCAGGCACTTGACCCGGTCCGGCATCCCCCCGGCGGAGAACGTGGTGCCCAGCGGCTCGATCGCATCCCGCTCGGCCAGATACGACTCGTGGGCCCGCCGGTAAGCAGCCGCCAACTCGGGGTCCCGCCGCAACCGCCCGGTCATCTCGCGCATCATCCCCGAGGTCTCCAGTCTGCTCGCGGCCGCGGTGAGCAGCGGATGCGTGAGGTAGTACAACGTCGGAAACGGTGTTCCGTCAGCAAGTCTCGGTGCGGTCTTCACCACACCCGGTTCTCCGTTGGGGCAGCGGTAGGCGATCTCGAGCACGCCGCGCGGCTCGCGACCGAGTTGGCGAGCCACTGCCGCCAGCTCTGCACGGTCAACCACCGGGAGCAGCAGGATCCGGTGCGGACGGCGGCACGGAACCGGGCGGTCCGGGCTCAGCCGGGAGCAGAGGGGATTCGGGCTGAGGGGCCTTGGCCGGCGGTAGGTGTGGATCGTCAGCGATGGTGTGCCACAGCGCGGTGTACCAGGGCTGGTTGCCGGCCGGTTTCGCCGCCTCGGAACCCGGCTGCGGCGCACCCGCCTCACCGCGCGGAAGTTGCACCTGGAACGGCGTGTCCCCGGGCATCACGAAACCCAGACGCTCGCGGGCCTGCGCCGCGATGTAGGCCGGGTCGGCGAGCTTGTCCTTCTGCTGCTCGAGTTCGGTGATCTGACGGCGCAGCGCGTCCTCGCTCGCGGTCAGCTGGTCCATCTCGGTGCGTTGCGCGAAGTAGGTGCGGACCGGCCCGGCGATGGTCAGCGTCAGCACGCAGGTCAACGCGGCCAGCACTGCCGCGCGCCGTGCGGTGAAACCCAACCGCTGGTCCGCCCGCTGTTCGACGGATTCGGCGATCTGGCGCTTGATGGGTTCGACGACCTGCCCGGCCAGCGTCCGCGTCGAGCCGCGCCCGACGTGGGTGGAGGTCTGCGCGGGCCGCGAAACCCTGGCGGCGCGGCGGCGCCGAACCGCGGCGCCGGGCTTGCCCGGACGCGACGCCGCGGATCGGCGCTTAGGGTCTGGCCGCTTGGCTTCGGGCATCGCAGCGTCAGCCGCGTCTCGCGCTGGCCGTCACACTACTTCGTCTCCGGCGAGAGCCGCGGGAACGCCAGGTCACCGGCGTAACGGGCGGCGTCTCCGAGCGCTTCCTCGATCCGCAGCAGCTGGTTGTACTTGGCGACGCGTTCGCTGCGGGCGGGCGCACCCGTCTTGATCTGCCCGCTGCCGACGGCCACCGCGAGATCGGCGATCATGGTGTCCTCGGTCTCGCCGCTGCGGTGGCTGATCATCGTGCGGTATCCGCTGTGGTGCGCGAGCGCGACGGCATCAAGTGTCTCGGTGAGCGTGCCGATCTGATTCACCTTGACCAGCAACGCGTTCGCCACGCCCTTCTCGATGCCTTCCTCGAGCCGCTCGGGGTTGGTGACGAAGATGTCGTCGCCGACGATCTGCACCCGGTCGCCGATCGCCGCCGTCAGGGCCGCCCAGCCATCCCAGTCTCCTTCGAACAGGGGATCTTCCAGCGACACCAGCGGGTAGGAATCGAGCAGGCCCGCGTAGAACTGCGTCATCTGCTCGACGGTGCGGGCGCTGCCCTCGAAGTTGTAGCCGGTGGGACCGGCGTGGAACTCGTTGGCCGCCGCATCCAGCGCCAGGGCCACGTCGGCACCCAATTTAAGACCCACCGCCTCGACCGCCCGGCTGATCAGGTCCAGCGCCGCGGTCGTGCCGGCCACGTCCGGGGCGAAGCCGCCCTCGTCACCCAGGCCGGTGGACAGTCCCTGCTTCTTGAGCACCGACTTCAGCGCGTGGTACACCTCGGCGCCCCAGCGCAGCGCCTCGCCGAAGCTGGACGCACCGATCGGCGCCACCATGAACTCCTGGATGTCGACACCGGTGTCCGCATGCGCGCCGCCGTTGAGGATGTTCATCATCGGCACGGGCAGGATGTGCGCGTTGGGGCCGCCAAGGTAGCGGAACAGCGGCAAGTCCGCGGAATCCGCAGCCGCCTTGGCGACGGCCAGCGAGACACCCAGGATCGCGTTGGCGCCCAGCCGCGACTTGTCGGGGGTTCCGTCGAGGTCGACCAGTGCCTGATCCACCAACCGCTGGTCGTCGGCGCCCAGGCCGATCACCACCGGGCCGATCTCTTCGAGCACGGCTTCGACCGCCTTGCGTACGCCCTTGCCGCCGTAACGCTCGCCGCCGTCGCGCAGCTCGACCGCCTCGTGTTCGCCGGTCGACGCGCCGGACGGCACCGCCGCGCGGGCAAACGTCCCGTCCCCGAGAGCGATCTCGACCTCCACGGTCGGATTGCCACGGGAGTCGAGAATCTCGCGGGCCCCGACCTGCTCGATAATTGGCACTGGGTTCTCCTTGCGTGGTAGCCGGTGGTGCTGGACACCGCTTCGCGTATCAGCGATACATCCTGCTACAGCGGGTGGCCCGCCGCGTAAGCGGTCGCCCAGTCCCGGACCGCCCGCGCGTAGACGCTGGAGTTGTTGTAGGCGCGCAGTGCGGTGACCCACCCGCGCGGCGTCGCGAGATCCTTGCCCCGCCAGCACAGGTAACCCGCTGCGGCAAGCGCCGCGTCGTCGATGTTGTCGGGGCTGACGACCCCGTCGTTATGGGCGTCGACCCCGTACAACCGCCACGTCTCCGGGATGAACTGCATCGGCCCCATCGCCCGCGCCACGCCGTCGGCGTCGGTGACGTCCTCCTGCGCGTCCACGATGCGCAGATTGCCACCGCTGCCGTCCAGGCGAACACCCCGAATGGGCGGGCTCACATCTCCGTTCGCGGACAGCGTCGCACCCCGGTAGGTGCCGTGGTGGCTCTCGACCTGCCCGATTCCCGCCAGCGTGGTCCACGAGATATGGCACTTAGGGTTCTCGACCTCGGCGACGCGGGCAGCATAGGCGTAGGCCTCCAGCGCGATGACGGGGATCTCCAGCGGCCCCGAGCGCTGCTCGGCCCAGTCTCGCAACTGGTCGGCGGGTCTGCCGCCGGCGTGGGTGTCGACGGGCGGCACCGAGGCCCCCGCCGGCGGCGGCACCCCTTCGGGGATGAACAGGCTGAGCTGCCAGGTGCAACTCGACGCCATCAGCATGGCGGTCGCACCGATCACGGCGGCCGCACGCATCCAACGCCTCGGCGACACCAAGCTCCCCTGCAGCTCCCCTGGATCAACTTCCCTCGTGATCATCGTCCCATGCGTTTCAGGTCGCCTCGGCAATCTGGGGACCGCGACGCCTCTCCGTGTCACCAAGTGCGGTCAAATGCCGATCAACTGTCGTCGAGATCGGCTAACGCAGCAAAGACATCGACATCCATTCGAATCATCGCCTCACATGCCACACTAGCGGGCGATCGACGGCCAGTGCTCCCGCCACTCCTGCTCACGCACCGCGCCCAACGGCGTCGCGTCGAGCTCTTCAGCAACGCCGCCCCCCCGGCGGGTGGCGGCGATCGTCCGCTCGACGATGCGGACTGTGTCCACGAAACCCAGAACGGCTGTGCGAAGCGCGCTCTCCGCGTCGATGTCGGCCGACACTGCGACCGAGGTGATCTCGGCGGGGATCAAGTCTGCGGGCAGCCCCGCTTTCTGCGCACGCTGAATCACTTTTTGCGCCAGCGCCAACGCCGGCTGCCCGGTGTGGACATCGTCCATCACGGAACTGCGCGGCTTCTCGGCCGCCTTGCGCTCCTCCCACTGGGCCAGCTGTTCTTCGAGTGAGATCGGTTCACCGGCAAGCACTCCCGGTACCCGGTTGCCGAGCTTTCGGGTCAGCGCGAGCGCGACGTCGTCGATGGTGAACGCGTGCTGCGGCGCCTCCTCGGCGATGCGCGCGTGGAAGAGCACCTGTAACAGAACGTCGCCGAGTTCGTCGCGCAACTGGTCGGCGTCGCCGCTGCGGACCGCGTCGAGCAGCTCGTAGGTCTCCTCCAGCAGGTAGCGGCGCAACGAGTCGTGGGTTTGCGCGCTTTCCCAGGGCCCGGCGGTGCGCAGCGTGTCCATCATCGCCACGGCGTCGACCAGTCGTTCGCCGCGCGGGGTCTCCGGGGCCGAGATCAGCCGGGCCCCCGCGGCCAGCCGGGCGGTGACGGCGGGGTGCTCGGGGTCGGACGACAACAGCACCGGCGCCACGTCGCCGGTGTCCACCAGGTGCGCCGAGGGCAGCGACCACGGCACCGTGACCGGCATCTCTTCGGTGTACTGCACCTCCCCGCGCAGGTGCTCGACGGCTTCGACGGGCACCAGAGATGGCCGGCGGGGGTCGAACAAGACGACGATCACGGAGCCGTCATATCAATCTCCACCTGCGGTTTCCCCTGCAGGGCGGTCACCAGGTCGGCCACCATCTGCAGCAACTCGACGTCGCGGATACGCGACGCCCCGACTCCGCCGGCCCGGGGAATCGGGACCTGCACGGTGGCAGTCGTGGCGCGATAGTTCGCCGCCGGATACATGCGCGCCAGGCGCACCTGGGCGGAGTCTTGCAGCGTGACCGGCGACAGCCGCACCACCGAAGTCGAAGCCGCCGACGGGGCCGACACCTCGGTGATGCCGGCGCCGCGGCACAGCAACCGGACTCGCGCCACCGCCACCAGCCGTCGCGCGGGTTCGGGCAGCGCCCCGTAGCGGTCGACGAGCTCGTCGACGACCGCGCCGATCGCCGCGTCGTCGGCGGCCGCCGCCAGTCTGCGGTAGGCCTCCAGCCGAAGCCGGTCACTGGCGATGTAGTCCGGGGGCAGGTGCGCGTCCACCGGCAGGTCGATCCGGACGTCCTTGGGCTCCTCGGCGGCGACGACCGTCTGGCCGTCGGCTGCGGCCCGATATGCTTCCACCGCCTCGCCCACCAACCGCACGTACAGGTCGAACCCGACACCGGCGACGTGCCCGGACTGTTCCACGCCCAGCACGTTGCCGGCGCCACGGATCTCGAGGTCCTTCATCGCCACCGCCATCCCCGCACCCAGCTCGTTGTTCTGCGCGATGGTTGCCAGGCGGTCGTAGGCGGTCTCGGTCAGCGGCGTGTCGGGCGGATACAGGAAGTAGGCATAGCCCCGCTCCCGGCTGCGTCCCACCCGGCCACGCAGCTGGTGCAGCTGGGACAGGCCGAAGGTATCGGCCCGCTCGACGATCAGCGTGTTGGCGTTGGAGATGTCCAGCCCGGTCTCCACGATCGTCGTGCACACCAGGATGTCGTAGTCGCGGTTCCAGAATCCCGCCACGGTGCGTTCCAGCCGCTCCTCGGGCATCTGCCCGTGCGCGACGACGATGCGTGCCTCGGGCACCAGCTCGCGCAGCCGGGCCGCGACCCGGTCGATCGAGCTGACCCGGTTGTGCACGTAGAAGACCTGACCGTCGCGCATCAGCTCGCGCCGCAACGCCGCGCCGACCTGCCTGTCGTCCTGTGGGCCGACGTAGGTCAGCACCGGGTAGCGCTCCTCGGGCGGCGTCAGGATCGTCGACATCTCCCGGATCCCGGCCAGGCTCATCTCCAGGGTGCGCGGAATCGGGGTCGCGCTCATGGTCAGCACGTCGACATGGGTGCGCAGCGCCTTGATGTGCTCCTTGTGCTCGACGCCGAACCGCTGTTCCTCGTCGACCACGACCAGTCCCAGGTCCTTCCAGCGCACCCCGGTCTGCAGCAGCCGATGGGTGCCGATCACGATGTCCACCGAGCCGTCGGCCAGGCCGTCGATCACGGCGCGGGACTCGGTGGCGTCGGTGAACCGCGACAGCCCTTTGACGGTCACCGGGAAACCGGCCATCCGGTCGGTGAAGGTCTGCAGGTGCTGGTCGGCCAGCAGCGTGGTGGGCACCAACACGGCGACCTGCTTGCCGTCCTGGACCGCCTTGAACGCGGCCCGCACCGCAATCTCGGTCTTGCCGTAGCCGACGTCGCCGCAGATCACCCGGTCCATCGGGACCTGCTTTTCCATGTCGGCCTTGACCTCGGTGATCGCGGTGAGCTGGTCGACGGTCTCGGTGAACCCGAACGCGTCCTCCATCTCGGCCTGCCACGGGGTGTCGGGGGCGAACGCGTGCCCGGGGCTGGCCTGCCGTTTGGCATACAGGGCCACCAGCTCGCCGGCGATCTCGCGCACCGCGCGGCGCGCCTTGGTCTTGGTGTTGGCCCAGTCGCTGCCGCCGAGGCGGCTCAGCGCCGGTGCCTGCCCGCCGACGTAGCGCGACAGCTGGTCCAGCGAATCCATCGGGACATAGAGCTTGTCGGCCTGCTGTCCCCTCTTGCTCGAGGCGTATTCGAGCACCAGGTACTCGCGCCGGGCGCCGCCGACGGTGCGCTCGACCATCTCCACGAACCGCCCGATGCCGTGCTGGTCGTGCACCACCAGGTCGCCGGCCGTCAATGCCAGCGGGTCGACGGTGTTGCGCCGCTTGGCCGCCAGCCGCTTGCCCTCGACGTCGGTGACCCGGCTGCCGGTCAGGTCGGTCTCGGTGATGATGACCAGCCGGGCTCCGGGGATGACGACCCCGTCGTGCAATGGTCCCCTGAGCACCCCGACCACGCCGGGTTGGGGGGCTTTGCCCGACTCCAGCATGGCGGCGGGGGTTTCGGACTCGGCCAGCCGCTCCACCACGCGGTGCGCGGTCCCGGTCCCGGGTGCGACCACGACGGCCGCGCCGCCCGTCGCGACGTGCGCGCGCAGCATCGCAAAAATTTCGTCGACGTCGTGCTGATGCCCACGCGCTGACGGCGAGGGCCGGATGTCGAGCTCCACGGCCGACTCGTCGGACAGCTGGCTCAACGTCCACCAGGGGTGGCCTGACCGCGCGGCAGCGGCGTGCACGTCGTCCAGCTCGACGAAGCCCGATCCGCCGAACTGCGCCACGTCGACGGGCGCTTGATTTTCTGAGGTGCCCATTGCCGCGACCGACCACGACGCCTCGAGGAACTCGCTGCCGGTCTTGATCAGGTCGGCGGCCCGGGTGCGCACCTTTTCGGGGTCACACAGCAGCACCGGGGTGCCCTCGGCCAGCTGGTCGGTCAGCAGCACGTGCTCGCCCGGACGCAGCACCGGGAGCAGCGCCTCCATGCCGTCGACGGTGATGCCGTCGGCCAGCTTGGCCAGCATGTCGGTGACGCTGCCGGTGAGGGCGGGCTCGGCCCCCGAGTGCCGGGCGGCCAGCGCGGCGGCCCGCTCCCGGACGTCGTCGGTGAGCAGCAGTTCGCGGCAGGCGATCGCGATCAGCGTGTCGACCTCGAGTTCCGGGATGGAGCGCTGATCGGCGACCGAGAACATCCGCATCTCGCTGACCTCGTCGCCCCAGAACTCGACGCGCACCGGGTGCTCGGCCGTCGGGGGAAAGACGTCGAGGATCCCGCCGCGCACGGCGAATTCGCCGCGCCGGGAAACCATGTCGACTCTGCTGTAGGCCAGCTCGACCAGCCGGGAGACCACGTCGCCGAACGAGATCTCCTGACCGACCGTCATGGTGACCGGTTCGACCAGACCCAGCCCCGGGGCCATCGGCTGCAGCAGGGAACGCACCGCGGTCACCACCACCTGCAGCGGAGGTCCCAACCGAGCTCCTTGCGGATCGGGGTCGGGATGCGTCAGGCGGCGCAGCACGGTCAATCGGGCGCCGACGGTGTCCACGCCCGGCGAAAGCCGCTCGTGCGGCAGGGTTTCCCAGGACGGGAAGGCCGCCACCGCGTCGCCGAGCACGCCGCGCAGCTCGGCCGCGAGGTCGTCGGCTTCCCGGCCGGTCGCGGTGACCACCAGCAACGGGCCCCGCCGCGCCAGCGCCGCGGCGACGAACACCCGCGCGCCGACCGGGCCGGCCATCCTCAGCTCGGCCGGGCGGGCCGCCGCGCTGTCGATCAACTGCCGGAAAGTCGGCGCGGTGAGCGCCAATTCGACGAGCCCCGCGATCGGGGTTTCTGGGCGAACAGGCCCCGGTGCGGTCATGATGCGATCATTCTAAGGGCGGTCACGTCGTCAGAATCGGGCCCGGCGACGTTCCGGCGACCATCCGCCCCCTGCCGCCTGCGGCAAGGAATCGCGAGCCAAACCGCGACGGCCGTCCTATTCGTCCTGCAGTCGGGGGTCGGCTTCCAGGTGGGTCAGGCCGTTCCACATCAGGTTCACCAGGTGCGCGGCGACGACTTCCTTCTTGGGTTCGCGGGTGTCGAGCCACCACTGCGCGGTCATCGACACCGAACCCACCAGGGCCTGGGCGTACAGCGAGGCCAGATCCGGATCCAGGCCGCGTCGCGCGAAGTCGCCGGCCAGGATGGAGCTGACCTGGCTGACGGCGTCGTTGAGCAGGCTGGAGTAGGTACCCGCACTGATCGAGGCCGGCGAGTCGCGGATCATGATGCGGAAACCGTCGGTACGTTCTTCGACGTAGGTGAGCAACGCCAAGGCGACCCGCTCGACCCGCACCCGGGACCGGTTGTTGGTCAGCGACGAGGTGATGCCGTCGAGCAGCGCCGACATCTCGCGGTCGACGACCACGGCGTACAGGCCCTCCTTGCCGCCGAAATGCTCGTAGACCACCGGCTTGGAGACGTTGGCGCGCTGGGCGATCTCTTCGATCGAGGTGCCGTCGTAGCCGCGTTCGGCGAACAGCGAGCGCGCGATGCCGATGAGCTGGTGGCGGCGCTCGCTGCCGGTCATCCGCGCGCGCGGCGACCGGACCTCCTTGTCCGGTTTGTCCGGCTCGGCGCCCAGCACAACCACGCCGTTCAGCGTATCGGTTTGCCGACCCCGCCACCGCGGCGTTTCCCTCGGGTCCACAACCGGACCCGCATTGTCTAGAGTTTGGGTGGCGCGATTCGGAAGTTGTCGCCGCGGTATGCGATCCGTCGTGGTGTAATCGGCAGCACCTCTGATTTTGGTTCAGATAGTTCAGGTTCGAGTCCTGGCGACGGAGCCCCACAAAGGCCCCGCTCTTTGCCTCGAGCGCGCAGGAAATGCCACGCTTGACAGCGTGTCGGCTGCAGACGCGCTCCCCCGCGGGCGGCAGGTGGCCGAGCTCGCGCGCCGAGGGTGGTAGGAGAGTCGATGACGTTTCGCGGTGAGACCGCGGTCCTGGTTCTGGCGGCCGGAGCCGGCACTCGCATGCGGTCGGACACCCCCAAGGTGCTGCACACGATCGCCGGGCGCAGCATGCTGTCGCATTCGCTGCACGCGATCGCCACGGTGGCGCCCCGGCACCTGGTCGTGGTGCTCGGCCACGACCACCAGCGCATCGAACCGCAGGTGGCCGCGCTGGCCGACAGCGTCGGACGCCCCATCGACGTGGCGCTGCAGGACCGGCCGCTGGGTACCGGGCATGCGACGCTGTGCGGCCTGGCCGCCCTACCCGACGACTACGCGGGCATCGTCGTCGTCACTCCCGGGGACACGCCGCTCCTGGATACCGACACCCTGGCCGACCTGATCGCCGCGCACGGCACGGCCGGGCCCGAGCAC
>NZ_JBMIOP010000122.1:0-1460 GCF_049197365.1 Mycobacterium sp. THU-M104 | reverse complement strand
AGCAGCACGGCCTCCACCTCGATGCTGGACACGTTCTCCCCGCCCCGGTTGATGATGTCCTTGAGCCGGTCCACGATGTGCACCCGGCCGGCGTCGTCGACACGCACCACGTCTCCGGTGTGCAGCCAGCCGTCCACGATCGTCGAGGAGGTGGCCTCCGGCCGGTTCCAGTAGGAGCCGGTCACGTTGGCCCCGCGCGCCACCAATTCGCCCGTCGCCGGGTCGTCGCCGACGGGGAGCACCCCGAGGTCCACCGAAGGCACCGCGTACCCGACCGAGTCGGCGTGCTCGACGGCGTCGACGTCGGGCAGCACGGTCATCAGCGAGGCCGTCTCGGTCATGCCGTAGCCGTTGAACACCGTGGCGTGCGGGAACGCGTTCTGCACCGACTGCACCAGCGACGGGGCGATCGGCGCGCCGCCGTAGCCCACCCACCGAACCCGAGAAACGTCGGCAGTGCCGAAGTTGGCTTGCCGCAACAACAACGAGTAGATGGCGGGCACCGTGACCAGGAAGGATATCCGCTCAGCCGACAGGGCGGCCAGGAAGCCGCCGAGGTCGAGGGCGGGCATGATCACCGCCGCCCCACCGACCCGGGTGGCCATCAAAAGCTGCGAATTGCAACCGGTCACATGGAACAGCGGCACCGAGATGAGGGTGCGCAGCGCCTCGCCCAGCTCGGGCGGTTGGCCGAGACCGCGCAGCATGTTCTCGGTGTTGGTCAGGAAGGCCTCGTGCGTGGTGGGCACACCCTTGGGGTGACCGGTGGTACCCGAGGTGTAGAACAGGGCGGCGGTGTCGGTGTGCCGCAACTGATGCGTCACATACGCTTCGCCGTCAGGCAGCGGCGTCTGCGGCGCCAGCTCCATCCGGGCCCCGGAGTCGGCCAGCACGAACGCGACTTCGGGTGGTGCCGAGCGCGTATTGACCGGCACCGCAATGCCGCCGGCCATCACGGTGCCCCAGAAGGCCAGCACCCAGTCGATCCCGGCGGGGTAGCGCACCGCGACCCGGTCGCCCGGTTGCAGACCGTCGGCATGCAGCCCGCCGGCGACCCGCGCGGCACGGCGCCACAGCTGGCGGTAGGTCAGGCGCTCACCGCCCAGTTCCACCACCGCCTCGCTGTTGGGCCGGTTGTCGACCTGCTCGGCGAGCATGTCGAGCAGCGTGGCGGGCAGGCGGTCGTAACGCGGGATGCCGTCTGCGCCGCGCGAGACGCCCGTTGTCGCAAACGGGTTGTGACTTCGGGGAATCTCGGTCACTGCAGGCATGCCCGCTCCTTAATGTCCGCCGACTGTCGTGCTAGTCCTGTCGTGATAGTCCTGTCGTGATAGTCCTGTCGTGATAGTCCTACCGTGCTAGCCCCATCGTGATAGCGGTGACGATCGAGGATCCCGCCATCATGCCCGAGGCGTTCTTCACTGTCGACGGCGACTCCTATCTGCCGGGCGCGCTGACAC
>NZ_JBMIOP010000121.1:0-13022 GCF_049197365.1 Mycobacterium sp. THU-M104 | reverse complement strand
GCGCTCACCGCCTTGGGGAGGACCGGCGGGGCGTCACAGCCCGACGGTCACCCTGAACAGCGTGGCGGACTCGCGCGCGACGAGCCGGATCGGGCCGTCGTCGGCGGCCACCCAGGCGGCCATCCCGCGCCGCAACGTGAGTGAGCCGGACTTGCCGTGCACCGTCGTGGACCCCTCGGTGCACAGTAGGACCTGCGGTCCCTCGTGGCTGCACGGCGCGTCGACCTCGTGCCCCAGGTACTCGCCTTCCAGCGCCAGCAGCGCAACCGCGAACTCCTCGGTGGGGGTCTCGTACACCATCCCGAGCCCCTCGCGGCGGACATGCGAGCGCAGGCATTCCTCGGCGGTGGGGCGAAAGTCCAGCACCCGCAGCAGTTCAGGCACGTCGACATGCTTGGGAGTCAGGCCGCCGCGCAGCACGTTGTCGGAGTTGGCCATCACCTCGACGGCGAAACCCCGCAGATAGGTGTGCAGGTTGCCGGCCGGCACGAAGATCGCCTCACCCGGTGCCAGGCTGATGCGGTTCAACAGCAGCGACGCCAGCACCCCGGCGTCGCCCGGATAGCGTTCGCCGAGCTCGAGCACCGTCTTGATCTCCTCCGCGAACTCGGTCGCGCCGGAACTCACGTAGGCGATCGCGCCGTCCAGCACGGCCGCGACCAGCGCGTCGAGGTCGGGCTGGGGCGCAGTGATCCAGGTCGTGAACAGGGCACGCAGGCCGTCGGCGTCGGACTGGTCGTTGAGCAGCTCGATGTAGGGGTCCAGCTCGGCGGTCGCCAGCGCCCGCAGCAGCTCCGCGGTGCGCGCGGCCCGACGGAACCCGGCCAGCGCCTCGAAAGGCTGCAGCGCGACCAACAACTCGGGCTTGTGGGAGGTGTCGCGGTAGTTGCGGACCGGGGAGTTCACCGGGATGCCCAGTCGCTCCTCGCGCAGGTAACCCTCGACCGCCTGCTCGGCACTGGGATGGGCCTGGAGCGACAGCGGCTCGTCGGCCGCCAGCACCTTCACCAAAAACGGCAGCACATCACCGAACCGGGCGCGCGAGCCGGGCCCGAGCTGCCCGTCCGGATCGGCGACCAGCGCGTCCAGCAACGAGACCTCGCCGTCCTCGGTTTCCAGCCAGGCCGGATCGCCGGGGTGCGCGCCGAACCAGAGCTCGGCCTCTGGGTGGGCCGCCGGCACCGTCCGGCCGGTGAACTCGGCGATGGTGGTACGCGACCCCCATGCATACGTCCTCAAAGCCCCGCGTAGCAGTTCCACGTGTGTATCTATCCCCGCACCAGTCGCAGGTAAACCGCGGCCATCTCCAGCCGGACGGCTAATACTGCCAGTTGCTGCCAGTCGCTCCCAGCGCCGGCCGACTTGCGCTCACCACCGGCGGCGCCGCCTGGTGCGGCCTGGGTGCCGGGCGCATCCGGCACGTCCTCGGCGCAGACCAGGTGGACGTCCCCGCCAACGGCGACGCGCGCCGCCACCACCGTGCGTTCGGCGGCCAGGGTGAGCGCGAGCACCCGGAGCCGCTCGGGCAGCGGGCCGTCGATCTGTTCGTCGTGAAAGAGCGCGTCCACCGGGGGGTGGGCGCCACCGAAACGGTCGGAGCCTTGGCCGCTGGGGGCGCGCAGCGCCGTCACAGCGTCGGCGAGCCCGGCGGCGGCGACCACCTCGTGCGCGATCCGCAACAGGATCGAACTGCCGTGTCGCGCCACGGCGAGCGTGGCGGCGCAGTCACCGGCCAACGCGACCCGGTGACCGGATATCCGCGCGGCGATGGTCTTGGCCGGGTTGGTGAACAGGTCGCGACCGGCGCTGTTTCGCAGGGCCTCGGCGTCCAGTTCGTCGGCGAGCCGCCCCAGCTGGATACCGGTTCTGGGGTCCACGGTGCGCAGCGCGGCCAGGCCGGCGGCCAGGTAGCGGCACAGCCCGAACTCGTCGGGAACCCGCAGGCGCGGGGCGAGCACGGCGACCCGCCCGGCGGTGGAATCGCGCAGCGGACCCTCGTACGGTGCCGCCACGGCGACCCGCGCCCCGCGGCGCACCCCGATCGCCGCGGACGTGACCAGCGCCGGGTCGCCGGGATCGTCACCGGCGACGATGAGCACGTCAAGCGGACCGACCCACGGCGGCGCCTCACCGACAACCGCGATCGGGGCGCAGACCTGCCCGCCCAGCGTCGCGGCCAGGATCGCTCCGGCAGTCTCGGCGGTCCCGCGGCCGGCCACCCAGATCACGCTGCGCGGAGGGTGGTCGACGCGCAGCGGGTCCAGCGCGCCCTCCTCGGCAGCGGCGTCGATGGCACGCACCTGCGCGCCGGCCGACGACGCGGCACGCAGCAGGCCGTCCCGGTCGGCGGTCAGCAGACCCTCGGCGTCTTCGAGATCAATCGCCCGGGTCGCGCTCACGGTCCGGCGCCTCCCGGTACCGCCGCGATCACCGCGTCGATCCCCGCGTCGATCCCCGCGTCGATCTCCGCGTCGATCTCCGCCCGGACCTGATCGACGACGGCGGCCACATCCTCGACGCTGCGGGCCTCGACGTTGAGCCGCAGCAGCGGCTCGGTGTTCGAACTGCGCAGGTTGAACCAGCTGCCGTCGCCCAAGTCGACCGTCACCCCGTCGAGGTGATCGAGAGAGTGGATCCGGGGGCCGAACGACTTCAGCACGGCCTCCACGCACCGCGGCGCGTCGGCCACCGTGAAGTTGATTTCGCCGGAGGACTCGTAGCGCCGGTAGTCGGCGGTCAGCTCCGACAGCGGCCGCTCCTGCTCGCCCAGGGCGGTCAGCACGTACAGCGCGGCCAGCATCCCCGAGTCGGCACCCCAGAAGTCGCGGAAGTAGTAGTGGGCCGAGTGCTCGCCGCCGAAGATCGCGCCGGTGTCGGCCATCAGCGCCTTGATGTAGGAGTGGCCGACCCGCGAGCGCAGCGGTGTGCCGCCCCGCTCGGTGACCAGTTCGGGCACCGCGCGCGAGGTGATCACGTTGTGGATGACGGTCGCGCCGATCTCCCGCTTCAGCTCGCGCGCGGCCACCAGGCCGGTCACCGTCGACGGCGCCACCGGCTCGCCGCGCTCGTCGACCACGAAGCAGCGGTCGGCGTCTCCGTCGAACGCCAGCCCGATATCGGCGCCGGTGTCGCGCACATACGCCTGCAGGTCCACCAGGTTGGCGGGGTCGAGTGGGTTGGCCTCGTGATGAGGGAACGAGCCGTCGAGTTCGAAGTACAACGGCAACAACCTGATCGACTCGACCGCCCCGAACACCGCGGGCGCGGTGTGGCCGGCCATCCCGTTGCCGGCGTCCACGGCCACCCGCAGCGGTCGCAGCCCGGAGGTGTTCACCAGGGAACGCAGGTAGGCGCCATAGTCGGCGAGGACGTCGCGATCGGTGACTGAGCCCGGGCTCCCACCATGGGCTGCGACCCCGGCGATCACGTCGGCGCCGATGACGTCCAGCCCGGTGTCGGCGCCGACGGGTTTCGCCCCGGCGCGGCACAGCTTGATGCCGTTGTAGGCCGCGGGGTTGTGGCTGGCGGTGAACATCGCGCCGGGACAGTCCAGCAGCCCCGAGGCGAAGTACAACTGGTCGGTGGATGCCAGACCGATACGGACCACGTCCAGGCCCTGCCCCGTGGCGCCGGCGGCGAACGCCGCCGCCAGCGCCGGTGAGCTCTCCCGCATGTCGTGGCCGATCACCATCTGGTGCGCGCCCTCAGCACGCACCAGCCTGGCGAACGCCGCCCCCAGGTCGGTGACCAGTGGTTCGTCGAGTTCATCACCGACCAGCCCACGCACGTCGTAGGCCTTGACGACACGGTGAACAGTCGCGGCGGACCGAGACATGCCGGGCCTCCTGACGCCATGGATTGCTTCGCCTCTTGGCCGTCAGCCTATAACCCCCCCGGGGATACCGGCTGCCACGGTGCGCGGGCCCCGACGCCACGCGCAGACGCGGCCGGTGCGCCTAGTCGGTGGGATCGGGCAGCACGCGCAGGTGCCCTCGGCGGCGCCCGGACCGGTGCTCGGGAGGGGCCAGCACACCGCCACTGGGCGCGGTGGCGTGGACACCGGCGTGATGGACCTGGGGCTCGGAGAAGCCGCGCTGCGGAACACCGGGCAGGCATGCCTGGCCGGGCCCACCCTCACGCACCGCGTCGGCCAGGGCGACCAGGTCGTCCTCCTCGGGATGGGTGGGCAGCGGGCCGGCGTGGCGCACCAGATCCCACCCGCGGGGAGCGGTGATCCGGCCGGCGTGGCCGACGCACAGATCCCACGAATGCGGCTCCCGCGCGGTGGCGAGTGGACCCACCACGGCCGTGGAATCCGAATAGACGAACGTCAAAGTCGCCACGGCGTAGTGCGGACACCCGGGCCGGCAACAGCGACGGGGAACGTTCACGCCGAAAGGTTATCGTGGACAAACGCCGCCGAAGCGCCGGACACGCGCAACCGTTCGGCCCGCGATGTCCAACCGTTACCATCTGCCCGATGAGTGATTCCCGCGGCGACCCGCGCAGCTTCGGCCGCAACGACCGGTCGAGGAACCGGGCCGGTGCAACCCGGGTCACTCGGCGGGGCCGGGACATGCGCGGGCCGCTGCTGCCGCCGACGGTGCCGGGGTGGCGCAGCCGGGCCGAGCGGTTCGACATGACGGTCCTGGAAACCTACGAGCCCATCGAACGGCGCTGGCAGGACCGGCTGACCGACCTCGACGTCGCCGTCGACGAAATCCCCCGCATCGCGGCCAAGGATCCGCAGAGCGTGCAGTGGCCGCCCGAAGTCGTCGCCGACGGCCCGATCGCACTGGCCCGCTTGATCCCGGCCGGGGTGGACGTCCGCGGCAACGCCACACGGGCACGAATTGTGTTGTTCCGCAAGCCGATCGAGCGACGGGCAAAAGACACCGTCGAACTCACCGAGTTGCTGCACGAGATCCTGGTGGCTCAGGTGGCCGTCTATCTGGACGTCGAGCCCTCGGTCATCGACCCCATGATCGATGACGACTGACCGCGAATTGCGCTGGCCGCGAATTGCACCGCGCTTCAGGTGACGCGGCACTTCAGATGACGCGGCACTTCAGATGACGCCGCGCTTCAGATGACGCCGCGCTTGAGGCGGCGACGCTCCCGTTCGGAGAGACCGCCCCAGATACCGAAACGCTCGTCGTGCGCCAGCGCGTAGTCGAGGCACTCGCTACGCACCTCGCAGCCCAGGCAGATCTTCTTGGCCTCACGGGTGGAGCCCCCCTTCTCGGGGAAGAACGCCTCGGGATCGGTCTGCGCACACAGCGCCCGGTCCTGCCATTGGTCCGGCGTCAGCGGCACCGACTCGGTTTCGAATGCGATCGGCGCATCAGAAACCGGAGCATCAGGAACCACAGTCAGGTGTGGCCGCACGAGAACCGCCGGAGCCGAACCGAACGTGGTGTGCGGTGTGCTTGCCATAACGCCCCGAAGGTGTTCGTAGGACATGCGTTTCCGCCTCCTCAGGCTGATTGACCTTAACGTGATCGATAAGGGTGAAGGTTTCCCACTGTTCTGATGTACAGACTGTTCTGATGTACAGACTGTTCTGATGTACAGAGTGTCCTGATGTACAGACAATTCGAACATTCGAACAAGTGATCGAATCTCGGTCTGCGACACCGGGAACGGCCGGCCAACCGGGAAATGACACTGTTGTGATTAGACACGGGTTGATGTGCCCGGTCAAGCGTTGGACGGCGTTTCAATATCATCTCGTGACGAAATTTCGGCGTTTCTGTTGCCTTGGACCCTCGGCGTGTCGATCACAACTGTCGCAACCGTTTCCGAACTCCGGTTCCCGGAGGCCCTCATGGGCCCGCCACGTGGGCCCATGAGGGCCCGCAACCGTGCCGTGGACGGCCGGTACTGTCGTGCCCTGTGAAGATCAAGTGAAGCTCACCGTTCTGGTCGGCGGGGTCGGCGGCGCTCGCTTTCTGCTGGGGGCCCGGCAGCTGCTGGGGCTGGGCCGTTCCGAGGCACGGGGGGAGTCGGCGGCCGACCACGAACTGACCGCGGTCGTCAACATCGGCGACGACGCCTGGATCCACGGGGTACGCGTGTGCCCGGATCTGGACACTTGCATGTACACCTTAGGCGATGGTGTGGACCCGGAGCGTGGGTGGGGTCACCGCGACGAAACCTGGCACGCCAAAGAGGAATTGGCACGGTACGGCGTGCAGCCGGACTGGTTCATGCTGGGCGACCGCGACCTGGGCACCCATTTGGTGCGCACCCAGATGCTGGGCGCCGGCTACCCGCTGACGCAGATCACCACGGCGCTGTGCGACCGCTGGCAACCGGGCGCTCGGCTGCTGCCGGCCAGCAACGAGCGGTGCGAGACTCACGTCGTGATCACCGACCCGGCCGACGAGAGCCGGCGCGCAATCCACTTCCAGGAGTGGTGGGTGCGCTACCGGGCCCAGGTGCCCACGCACAGCTTCGCGTTCGTCGGCGCCGAAAAGGCCAGCGCCACAGATGAAGCCGTGGCGGCCATCACCGAAGCCGACGTCATCCTGCTGGCTCCGTCCAACCCCGTGGTCAGCGTCGGCGCCATCCTGGCGGTCCCCGGCATCCGGGGTGCGCTGCGCGCCGCCACCGCCCCGGTCGTCGGCTACTCGCCGATCATCGGCGGAAAGCCGCTGCGCGGCATGGCCGATACCTGCCTGTCCGTGCTCGGGGTCGAATCCACCGCGGAGGCCGTCGGCCGCCACTACGGGGCGCGTTCGGGCACCGGGATCCTGGATGGCTGGCTGGTGCACGAGGGTGACGTGGCCGACTTCAAGGCCGACATCGAGGGCGTGACGGTGCGTTCGGCTCCGCTGTTGATGACCGACCCGCAGGCCACGGCCGACATGGTCGCCGCCGGGCTCGACCTCGCGGGCGTGAGCACGTGACCGGCCCGGGCTCGACCTCGCCCCGGTCCGGCGAGCACGGCGCCGCGGCGGCGGTCGAGATCCTTCCGGTGACCGGGCTCCCCGAGTTCCGGCCCGGCGACGACCTCACCGCGGCCGTCGCCACGGCCGCACCCTGGCTGCGCGATGGCGACGTCGTGGTGGTGACCAGCAAGGCGGTGTCCAAGTGTGAGGGTCGGCTGGTGGCGGCACCGCAGGACGCCGAGGAGCGGGACCGACTGCGGCGCCGGCTGGTCAACGACGAAGCGGTGCGCGTGCTGGCGCGCAAGGGCCGCACCCTGATCACCGAGAGCCGGCTGGGTCTGGTCCAGGCCGCCGCAGGCGTGGACGGATCCAACGTCGGCCGCAACGAGCTGGCGCTGCTGCCCATCGACCCCGACGCCAGCGCGGCGGCCCTGCGCGCGGGGCTGCGGCGGGGCCTGGGCGTCGATGTCGCGGTGGTCATCACCGACACGATGGGGCGGGCCTGGCGCAACGGCCAGACCGACGCGGCGATCGGCGCCGCCGGCCTGGCCGTGCTGCACAACTATTCGGGGGCAGTCGACCGGCACGGCAACGAGCTGGTGGTCACTGAGATCGCGGTCGCCGACGAGATAGCAGCCGCCGCCGACCTGGTCAAAGGCAAACTGACTGCGATGCCGGTGGCCGTCGTGCGCGGCCTGCACGTCACCGACGACGGCTCGACAGCCCGGCGGCTGCTGCGGCCGGGCACCGAAGACCTGTTCTGGCTCGGTACCGCCGAGGCCCTCGACATGGGCCGCCGGCAGGCCCAGCTGGTGCGCCGGTCGGTGCGCCGATTCGACGGTCAGGCGGTGCCGCCCGACCTCGTCGAGTCCGCCGTCGCCGAGGCCCTCACCGCGCCCACCCCCCACCACACGCGGCCGGTGCGGTTCGTGTGGCTGTGCGCCCCGGCTATCCGGCTGCGGCTGCTGGACCGGATGAAGGACCGCTGGCGCACCGACCTCGCCCGTGACGGCAGGACCGCCGACGCCATAGAGCGTCGGGTGGCGCGCGGCCAGATCCTCTACGACGCACCGGAAGTCGTCATCCCGTTCCTGGTTCCCGACGGCGCCCACACCTATCCCGACGCCGCCCGCACCGACGCCGAGCACACCATGTTCACGGTCGCGGCCGGGGCGGCCGTGCAGGCTCTGCTGGTGGCGCTGGCGGTGCGGGGCCTGGGCAGCTGCTGGATCGGCTCCACGATCTTCGCCCCCGGCCTGGTCCGCACCGAGCTCGACCTGCCCGGCGACTGGGAGCCGCTGGGCGCGGTCGCGATCGGCTACGCCGAGCAGCCTGCCCACCCGCGCGAGCCGGGCCCGGTCGCGGACCTGCTGATCAGGAAATGACCCCGATGACGGGGGTCGCGGACAAGCCGGCGGCGGTCGACGACGTTGGCGGCGGCTACCCCGTGGCGGAAGCGGTGGCGCGGTCGGCGGCCCGCGCGCCGTGGTCGGCGCTGCGCGATCGGCGGAGGAGGCGGGTGTCGAGGTGAGCGTTCGCGACTCGGCGATCTCGGTCCTCGCCGACTGGGCCGCGCCCGACCCGGCCCAGGATTCGCTGCGGCACGCCGTCCTGGCCTTCCTGCACGCGCGCCCCGACGCCTGCCGCCGCGACTGCGAGCCCGGCCACGTGACCGCGTCGGCGCTGGTACTCGACGACACCGGCGGCCGGGTGCTGCTGACACTGCACCACCGACTGCGCCGCTGGGTGCAGATGGGCGGGCACTGCGACGAGGGGGAAGACGGAGACCCCGACGTCGTCGCCGCGGCACTGCGAGAGGCCACCGAGGAATCCGGCATCGCCGGCCTGCGCATCGAGCCGGAGCTGGCCGCCGTGCACGTCCACCCGGTCACCTGCTCGTTGGGTGTGCCGACCCGACACCTCGACCTGCAGTTCGTGGCGCACGCGCCGCCCGGCGCGCAGATCGCCATCAGCGAGGAGTCGCTGGACCTTCGGTGGTTCCCGGCCGGGGAGCTACCCGAGGGCACCGATCACGCGCTGGCCTACTTGGTGGCTCGAGCGCTGGGCCGCCAGGCCGAGACTCACACGTCCGAGGAGTAGCGGATCCCGCCGTCGGGAATGGCCACGCCGGGCCACACTCGGGCACCGCGCAGCAGCTCGCAGCGCGCGCCGATGTCGGCGCCGTCGCCGATCACCCCGTCGCGGATCAGCGCCCGCGGACCGATGCGCACCCCGAAGCCGACGATCGACCGTTCGATCACGCTTCCTGCCTCGACCTTGACGCCGTCGAAGATCACCGCGCCGTCCAGCCGCACCCCCGGGCCGATCTCGGCGCCTCTCCCGACGACCGTGCCGCCGATGAGTACGGCGCCGGGCGACACCGCAGCGCCGTCGTGCACCAACTGCTCGCCGCGGTGGCCGTGCAGCGCCGGCGACGGGGCGATGCCGCGCACCAGATCCGCCGACCCGCGCACGAAGTCCTCCGGAGTGCCCATGTCGCGCCAGTAGGTGGCGTCGACGTAACCGCAGACCTTGAGGTCGTCGTCCAGCAATGCCGGGAACACCTCGCGTTCCACCGACACCTCGCGGCCACGGGGAATACGGTCGATCACCTCACGCCGGAAGACGTAGCAGCCTGCGTTGATCTGGTCGGTAGGTGGGTCCTCCGTCTTCTCCAGGAACGCCGCGACGCGGTCATCCTCGTCGGTAGGCACACACCCGAACGCCCGCGGGTCACCGACCCGCACCAGGTGCAGCGTGACGTCGGCCTGCTTGGTCTGGTGGAACTCGAGCAGCTCGCCCAGGTCGGCGCCGGACAGCACGTCGCCGTTGAACACCATGACGGTGTCGTGGCGCAGCTTCGGCGCGACGTTGGCGATCCCGCCGCCGGTCCCCAGCGGGTTCGGCTCGGCCACGTACTCGATCTGCAGGCCCAGCTTGGACCCGTCGCCGAACTCGGCCTCGAACACCTCGGCCCGGTACGACGTGCCCAGGATCACGTGCTCGATCCCGGCCGCGGCGATCCGCGACAGCAGATGGGTGAGGAAGGGCAGCCCGGCGGTCGGCAGCATCGGCTTGGGCGCCGACAGGGTCAGCGGCCGCAGCCGAGTGCCCTTGCCGCCCACCAGGATCACCGCGTCAACCGAGCGTTGTGCCACTTCTAGCGCCTTTCCAGGTCACGTCTTCTGCGGCGCAGGGAGTTGCGCACCATCAGGCGGGCGCGCACCTCCAGCGACCCGCGCAGCGTCCAGCGCAGCGGCGCCTGCCACCATCCGGGATGCCGGTCGGCCAGGAAGATGTAGGTGCTCTTGTGATGAGCGCTCAGGTGGCTCGCCGGGTCGTGCCCGGTGGAGTGGCCCCGGTGGTGGAGCACCTCGGCCGAGGGCACGTAGACGCTGCACCAGCCGGCCCGGCCCAGGCGGTCCCCGAGGTCGACGTCCTCCATGTACATGAAGTAGCGCTCGTCGAACCCCCCGACCTGACGAAACGCCGACCGGCGCAGCAGCAGACACGACCCCGACAGCCAGCCCACCGGACGCTCGCTGGGCTCGAGCCGGTCCTGGCGGTAGGCCGCCGTCCAGGGGTTGCCCTTCCAGAAGGGTCCCACCACGGCGTGCATCCCGCCGCGGACCAGGCTGGGCAGGTGACGTGCCGACGGGTACACCGACCCGTCGGGATCCCGGATCAGTGGGCCCAGCGCGCCCGCCCGCGGCCACCGGTTGGCGGCGTCGAGCAGTGCGTCGATGCTGCCCGGACCCCACTGCACGTCCGGGTTGGCCACGATCACCCAGTCGTCGGCCGCCCCGTTCTCCCCCAGCCGGTCGACGGCGAGGTTGACCGCGGTGCCGTACCCGAGGTTGGCCCCCGTCTCGATCAGCCGCGCGTTCGGGTAGCGCTCGAGCGCCGCCTGTGGCGTCCCGTCGACCGACCCGTTGTCGGCCAGCAGGACTTCGACGGGACGCTCGGTGGCCAGCGCCAACGACGCCAGGAAACGCTCCAGGTGCGGGCCCGGCGAATAGGTCACCGTGACCACGGGCACGACGTCAGTCACGCGTCGAGGGTAACGGTCGGTCGCCCGCGGCGACGCCGGCCGCCGACAGCGCCACGATCAGCGCCTCGCGCCACGGTCGCAGCGGCCGCAGGCCCGCCGCCCGGGACTGCTCGGCGCCGAGCGCGGAATAGACCGGCCGCGGCGCCGGCCGCGGAAACTGCGCGGTGCTGACCGGGCGCACCCGCGACGGGTCGGCGCCGCACTGCTCGAATACGGCCCGGGCCTGCCCGAACCGGGACACCGCTCCCTCGTTGGCGGCGTGCAGGACCGGGCCGGGCACGCCGTCGTCGGCGATCTGCAGCAGCGCGGCGGCCAGGTCCCCGACGTAGGTCGGCGAGCCGGTCTGGTCGTCGACCACGTCGACGGGACCGTCCCCGGCGGCCAGCCGGCGCATGACGGCGACGAAGTCCTTGCCGGTGCCGCCGGTGTAGACCCAGGAGGTGCGCACGACGACGCCTTGCCGGGCGTCCGGCAGCGCCGCGAGCACCGCGTGTTCGCCGGCGAGTTTGGTGCGGCCGTACACGCCCGCCGCCGCGGTGGGGTCGCCGGGCTCGTAGGGACGGGAGGCCGGGACGCCGGCCCCGCCACCCACGGCCCCGCCACCCACGGCCCCGCCACCCAAGGCCCCACCACCCACGGCCCCGCCACCGAATACGTAGTCGGTGGAGACGTGGATCAGCCGGGCGCCGGCCCGCGCGCAGGCCTTGGCCAGGTGCTCGGGACCGGTGGCGTTGACCGCGTAGGCACGGGCCTGGTCGCTCTCGGCGCCGTCGACGTCGGTGTACGCCGCGCAGTTGAGCACGATGTCGCCGCCGCCGATGAACTCTTCGGCCGCCGCCGGGTCGGTGATGTCCCACTGCGACGACGTGTATGCCCGCATCCGGCGGCCCTGGTCGGCCGCCAACGCCGCGACGGTGCTGCCCAGTTGCCCCCCTGCCCCGCTGATCACAATCCTGCCCGACATGGCACGAGTGTGGCACGCCCCGAAACGCGCGGGTCACGCCCGGGTCACGCCGGGGGCACGCGGGCGCCCGCTACCCGCGAAGCGGCTGTGTCGCAAGTAACCTAGAGGGATGGGAGTGCAACGTGTGGTTCGTGTGGCTGCCACCGCGCTGACGGTCCTGGTCGTTCTCGGCACCGGGATCGCGTGGACCAATGTGCGGTCTTTTCAAGACGGCATCTTCCACATGTCGGCCGCCTCGCTGGGCAACGGCGGCGACGACGGCGCGATCGACATCCTGCTGGTGGGCCTGGACAGCCGCACCGACGCTCACGGCAACCCCCTGTCGGCCGAGGAGCTCGAGACATTGCGGGCCGGCGACGAGGAGGCGACCAACACCGACACCATCATCCTCATCCGGATCCCCAACACCGGGAAGTCGGCGACCGCGATATCGATTCCGCGCGACTCCTACGTCGCCGCCCCGGGCCTGGGCAAGACGAAGATCAACGGCGTCTACGGCCAGACCCGGGAGACCAGGCGTGCCAACCTGGTCCAGGCAGGCGACTCCGCCGAACACGCGGCGACCCAGGGCACCGAGGCCGGCCGGGAGGCGCTGATCAAGACCGTCGCCGACCTCACCGGGGTCACCGTCGACCACTACGCCGAGATCGGACTGCTCGGTTTCGCCTTGATCACCGACGCCCTCGGCGGCGTGGATGTCTGCCTCAACGAGCCCGTCTTCGAGCCGCTCTCGGGCGCAGACTTCCCCGCCGGCCAGCAGCGCCTGTCCGGCCCGGAGGCGCTCAGCTTCGTACGCCAGCGCCACGAGCTGCCGCGCGGCGACCTGGACCGCGTCGTGCGTCAGCAGGCCGTCATGGCGTCGCTCGCACACCGGGTCATCTCCGGCAAGACGCTGTCGAGCCCCACCACGCTGCGGCGCCTGGAGGCCGCCGTCCAGCGCTCGGTGGTGTTGTCCTCGGGCTGGGACGTGATGGACTTCGTGCAGCAGATGCAGAAACTGGCCGGCGGCAATGTCGCGTTCGCCACCATCCCGGTGCTCGACGGCGCCGGCTGGAGCGACGACGGCATGCAGAGCGTGGTGCGGGTGGACCCGCACCAGGTGCAGGACTGGGTC
>NZ_JBMIOP010000110.1:0-13617 GCF_049197365.1 Mycobacterium sp. THU-M104 | reverse complement strand
AACCTGACGAGCTCGTCGGGCAACCGTGCGATGGTGTAGGCCGAGGTGTCGATGTAGACGTTCTCGTGCTTGCGGGCGACGGCCACCATCTCCTCGGTCCAGGGATAGCCGACGTGCCCGCAGACGATCACCAGCTCCGGAAAGTCGAGCGCCAGCTGGTCGATGTAGGGGATCGGGCGGCCGGTCTCCGACGGCCGCAGCGGGCCGGTGTGCCCTACCTGGGTGCAGAACGGGACACCCAGGTCCACGCGGGCGGCGAACAGCGGGTAGTAGCGGCGGTCGGTCGGCGGCGCGTCCCACAGCCAGGGCACCACGCGCAGGTCGACGAAGCCTTCGTCGACGCGCCGGCGCAATTCCCGCACCGCGTCCATCGGACGGTCCAGGTCGGCGGTGGCCACGCCGGCACAACGCTTCGGGTGCAGGCCAACCCATTCGGCGACCTCGTCGTTGGAGACCAGATCCTGGCTGCCCGGGCCGCGCCACGCGCTGAGCAGGCCCAGCTCGACTCCGGCGTCGTCCAGCGACGCCACGGTCGCATCGATCGGAACTTCGGTGTCCGGCATCGGCCCGCCGGTCCAGCGGCGCAGCGAGGCCAACATCTCGCTGCGCAAAAAGCGCAGAGTCGGGTGCTGCATCCACACGTCGATCGTCATCGCGATCGACTGTAACCCCGGGCAGTGAGCGCGGCGTGGGCGGCGGCGTCCGTCTGCCGGGCGTACCCGCTGCCGAACAGCACGACATGAGCCAGCAGCGGGTAGAGCTGGTGCAATCCGATCCGCTCACGCCAGCCCGGCCGCAGCGGCTGCACCCGCTGGTAGCCGGTGAGCACCGCGTCGTGATGCGGGCACCCGAACAGAGCGAGCATGGCCAGGTCGGTCTCGCGGTGACCGGCGTGCGCCGCCGGGTCGATCAGCACCACTCCGTCGGATGCCCACATCACGTTGCCGGTCCACAGATCACCGTGCAGGCGCGCCGGGGGGTCGTCGTCATCGAAATCGCCTGCACGGCAGCGGTCTGCCACGGAGTCGATCGCAGCCCGCGTCGACGCGTCGAGCCGCGCCGCCGCATGCTCGGCCATCGGGGCCAACCGCTCGTCGGCGTAGAACTGTCCCCAACGGCGATGCCGCCGCAGCGACATCGGCAACGGCTGCGACAACGGACCGAAGAATCCGGGCCCGTCCCATCCGTCGGGTCCCGCGCCGAACGCCGGGGCACCCGCGTCATGCGTCACGGCAAGCCGGCCGCCGAAAGCGCGCGCAGCCTCGGCGGTCGGTGCCACCGACTCCAGCCGCCGCAGTGTCAGGCTCGACTCGTCGACGGCGACGACCCGCGCGCATGGCACGCCGCCGTCGACATCGGAAAGCCATTGCAGCCCAGCGGCTTCCCACGCGAAGAAGCCTGCGGGGGCATCCGGGTTGCGTTTGACGAAGTCGCTCAAGCGCTCGCGTGAGCGGTGTGCACGTCGTCGGCCGGCCGCGTCTCGGTCTGCTCCTTGGCCCAGCGGTAGTCGGGCTTGCCGGCCGGCGACCGCTTCACTTCGTCGACGAGCCACAGGCTGCGCGGCACCTTGTACCCGGCGATCTCGGAGCGCACGAAGCGGTCGAGTTCGGCCAGCGTGGGCCGGATCCCCGGCCGCGGCGCCACGACGGCGGCCACGTGCTGGCCGAAGCGGGCGTCGGGGACACCCACGACCAGGGCGTCGAAGACGTCGGGATGGCCTTTGAGGGCCGCCTCCACCTCTTCGGGGTAGATCTTCTCGCCGCCGCTGTTGATCGACACCGAACCGCGGCCCAGCATCGTGACGGTGCCGTCCTCCTCGACCAGTGCGTAGTCGCCGGGGATCGCGTAGCGCACCCCGTTGAAGATCTTGAACGTCTCGGCGGTCTTCTTCTCGTCCTTGTAGTAGCCGACCGGGATGTTGCCCTTCTTGGCGATCAGCCCGCGCACCCCCGAGCCGGGCTTGACCTCGTTGCCTTCCTCGTCGAGAACGACGGTGCGGTGGTCGATCGTCACGCGCGGCCCGCCGGCGTGCGGCGCGTCCTTGGCGACGATGCTGGTGCCGCCGAACCCGGTCTCCGAAGAACCGATCGAGTCGGTGATGACCCGGTTGGGCAGCAACTCCAGCAGGCGCTCCTTGATGCTCGGCGAGAACAGCGCCGCGGTGCTGGCCAGCAGGAACAGCGAGGACAGGTCGTAGTCGTGGTCGGTGTCCAGCGCGTCGAGCAGCGGCCGGGCCATCGCGTCCCCGGTGAAGAACAGCAGGTTCACCTTGTGTTCGTGGATGGTGCGCCACACCGCTTCTGCGTTGAATTCCGGTGCGAGCACGGTGGTTTGGCCCGAGAAGATCGACATCCAGGTGGCCGACTGCGTGGCGCCGTGGATCATCGGCGGAATCGGGTAACGGATCATGGGGGGGCTTTCGACGGCGCCCTTGGCCAGGTCGTACTCGTCCTTCACGAATTCGCCTGTCGCGAAGTCCGTTCCACCCAACAACACCCGGTAGATGTCCTCATGGCGCCACATCACGCCCTTCGGAAATCCCGTCGTGCCACCGGTATAGAGCAGATAGATGTCGTCGGCGCTTCGCTGACGCGAACCGAAGTCGCGCTCCGGTGAACCCTGCGCGATCGCGGAGTAGAACTCGACGCCGCCGTAGCGCTGGTAATCCTTCTCGCTCCCGTCCTCGATCACCAGGACCGTCGTGACGCCTGGCGTATCGGGAAGCACGTTGGCCACGCGGTCGGAGTACTGACGCTCGTGGATCACCGCGACCATGTCGGAGTTGTCGCACAGATAGCGCAGTTCGCCCTCGACGTAGCGATAATTGACGTTGACCAGGATTGCGCCGGCCTTGACGATGCCGAGCATCGCGATGACGATCTCGATGCGGTTGCGGCAGTAGAGCCCAACCTTGTCGTCCTTCTTGACGCCATGATCGATCAGGAAGTGCGCCAGGCGGTTGGCCTTCTCCTCCAGTTCGGCGTAGGTCAGCTTCTGGTCGCCGCAGATGAGGGCGACACGGTCGGGCACAGCGTCAATGGCGTGCTCGGCAAGATCGGCAATGTTCAGGGCCACGGCCACCAAATTAGAACGTGTTACATTTCTTGACAAGCTCACGCTGATTGAGACCCGGAAGGCGGCAGCGGTGACGGAAGCTCCAGCAAACGAACAGACCGGCCCGGACGCGCTGGTCGAACAGCGTGGTCACACCCTGATCGTCACACTGAACCGGCCCCATGCGCGCAACGCGCTGAGCGCCGAGATGATGCAGATCATGGTGCAGGCCTGGGACCGCGTCGACAATGATCCCGACATCCGGTGCGCCGTCCTGACCGGTGCCGGCGGCTACTTCTGCGCCGGCATGGACCTCAAGGCAGCAACCAAGAGGCCGCCGGGCGAATCGTTCAAGGACGGCAGCTACGACCCGTCGCGCATCGACGCGCTGCTGAAGGGGCGCCGGTTGACCAAGCCGCTGATCGCGGCCGTCGAGGGGCCCGCGATCGCCGGCGGGACCGAGATCCTGCAGGGCACCGATATCCGGGTCGCCGGCCGCAGCGCCAAGTTCGGCATTTCCGAAGCCAAGTGGAGCCTGTATCCGATGGGCGGCTCGGCGGTGCGGTTGGTGCGACAGATCCCCTACACCGTCGCGTGCGACCTGCTGCTGACCGGACGCCACATCACCGCCGACGAGGCCAAGGAGATGGGATTGGTCGGACACGTCGTCGAAGACGGCCAGGCGCTGACCAAGGCGCTCGAGATCGCGGAAATGATCGAGAACAACGGCCCGTTGGCTGTGCAGGCGATACTGCGCGCGATCCGCGAGACCGAGGGCCTGCACGAGAACGAGGCGTTCGCGATCGACACCCAGATCGGGATCAAGGTGTTCCTGTCCGACGACGCCAAGGAAGGCCCGCGGGCGTTCGCCGAGAAGCGCAAGCCCCATTTCCAGAACCGCTGACTCCTTTCTCGCCGAGCGTGAAGCTGTTGCGAGTTCCGCGCAGTTTTTTGGCCGCAGCTTCACGCTCGACGAGGTGTCGGCCCCAAGCGGCACACTGCCGCGCATGGGGAAGGCGTTCATAGGCAGCGAGGCCGTCGTGGCCGGTCGTGTCACGCCGTACGCGCTGCGGAGCAGGTTCACAGCTATCCACCGCGGCATCTACGTGCCGCGGGATACCGAGGTCACCGCCGCGCTGCGTGCGGAGGCCGCGTGGTTGTGGTCGCGGCGGCGCGGCGTCGTCGCAGGCTGCTCGGCCTCGGCGCTGCACGGCGCCAAATGGGTCGACGGGAACGCACCCGCCGAACTCATCTACGAGAATCGGCACGCGCCGCCGCAAATCCGCACCTGGTCTGATCGCATCGAGGACGACGAGGTCGCGGTATTGCGGGAGATGCCAGTGACGGCACCGGCGCGCACCGCCCTTGACCTGGCGTCGCGCTATCCCCTGAACCAGGCGATCGCGTTGATCGATGCCCTCGCCCGAGCGACCTGTCTCAAGACGGCAGCCGTCGAGCTGCTTGCGGAGCGCTACACGGGACGCCGAGGCATCCGGCGGGCACTCCGTGCACTGGATCTCGTCGACGCCGGTGCTGAGTCACCCCGCGAAACCTGGCTGCGCCTCGTGCTCATCCGGGCCGGCTTTCCGCGTCCCCGCACTCAAATTCCCGTGCACGACCAGTACGGCCAGCTGATCGCGGTGCTCGACATGGGCTGGGAAGACATGAAGATCGCCGCGGACTACGAGGGCGACCACCACCGCCTCGACCGGCGACAATTCAACCATGACATCCGGCGCGCCGAAGCCCTCGCGGAATTGGGCTGGATCGACGTCCGGGTTACGGTCGAAGACACTGCAGGCGGGGTCGTCAGACGGGTATCGGCCGCATGGGATCGCCGAGCGTGAAACTGTTGCGAGTTTTCAGCCGTTTCTTCGTAACAGTTTCACGCTCGGCGCAAGGCGCGAGGGGGTCAGCCCAAGGGCGCGCTCGGGGTGAAGACGACCGGCATCTTCTCCAGGCCGGACACGAAGTTGGCCGGGCGCAACGGCAGCGCGGCATCCGACGCCAGCCGCATGTCGGGAACACGCTGCAGCAGGCGGCTCTGCATGATCGACAGCTCGAGGCGGGCAAGTTGGTTGCCCAGGCAGAAGTGCGTTCCGAAGCCGAATGCCAGGTGGTTGTTCGGGTAGCGCTCGACGTCGAAGCTCTCCGGGTTCTCGAAGACCTTCTCGTCGAAGTTCGCCGACTCGAACAGCAGGATCATCTTCTCGCCCTGGCGCAGCGCGGTGCCGTGGAACTCGGTGTCGGCGGTGACGGTGCGGGCCATGTTCTTCACCGGTGCGGTCCAGCGCAGCATCTCCTCGATCGCGTTGGGCAGCAATCCCAGGTCGCCGGCCAGGCGCCGGTGCTGGTCAGGGTGCAGCAGCAACTGCCGTGTCCCACCGGACAGCGTGTGCCGCGTCGTCTCGTCGCCGCCGATCAGCAGCAGCAGCACCTCGGTGACGATCTGGTGGTCCTCCAGGTGCGCGCCTTCGACCTCCGCGTGCACCAGGACGCTGACCAGGTCGTCGGTCGGTTCGGACTTGCGGGCCCCGATCATGCCCATCATGTATTCGCTGTAGGCGGCGAAGGCGTCCATGGTGACCTGGATATCGGCTTCGGCCGCGGTGCTGCTCAACGCCCCGACGAGGTCATCGGACCACTTGAGGAACATCTCGCGTTCCTCCGGGCGCACACCGAGCATGTCGCCGATGACTGCCATCGGCAGCGGTGCGGCGAGGTCCCAGACGAAGTCGCACTCGCCGCGTTCGCAGACCGCGTCGATCAGGGTGTCGCACAGTTCGACGATCTTGGACTCCTGGTCCTTCACGTGCTTGCGGGTGAAGCCGGAGTTGACGAGTTTGCGGCGCAACAGGTGCTGCGGATCGTCCATCTCGATCATCATCTCGACGCCGTCTTGATCGGGCCGAATGCCGCCGGCGTTCGAGAACAGCTCGGGGTTGCGCTCGGCGTCGATGACGGCCTGGTACGTCGATGCGGCGGCCAGCCCGTTGCGATCGCGGAACACCGGCTCGTTCTCCCGCATCCAGCGGTAGACGGCCCGGGAGTCGCCCGCGTAGAACGCGCCGTCGGTCAGATCGACATCCGGCCTGGTCCCCAGATCGGTCCCCAATTCTGGGATGGTCATGAGATGTCCTGTGCATCGCCGAAGGTCATGCGTACGTTCTCAGCCGAGCTGGACAGCATCGCGCGTTTCGGAAGGCCCATCGATGCCAGTTCTTTCGCATAGGGATGATCGCCCAGCCGGACACGCACTCCCCCGAACCGGGTGCGCACCCCGTCCAGCGTGTGTTCGAAGGCGGTCTCGCGAGTGATCCCGTCGCGATGCGAGTAGCTGCGCTGCGCCGCCTGGCGCGGGGTCAGCCGAATCGGCAGTCCGCGGGCGAAGTCCATGCCGATCACCAGTTGCCCGTCCACGCTGCAGTCGAATCCGAACTGACGGCTCTCGCGAATCGTGAAGTCCGCCATGACTTTCGGATAGCCCCAAATCGTGGTGCCCGCCTCCAGCGTGAAAGCCTGGTCGACGGGCAGGTGGTGGATGAAGGCGCCCGCCTCCCGCAGTGCGCGGGGCCCGCTCGCGCTCGACCCCGGCGGGTTCACCATCACGCTGGTGCCGAACTCGTGGTACCGGCCGAGGTCGCCGTCGAGGTAGTGCATCAACATCAGCACCACGATCGCGCGCCCGGGCAGGTGGCGGCAGACCCGCAGGCCGCTGTAGTCGATCAGGCGCTGGGCGGCGTCGGCGTCGACGGAGAACATCGCCATGTGCTGGTTCGCCTTGCGGATCCGCACCGGCATCGTCAGTACCGTGCCCGCGATAGTGTGCTGCGAGGCTGTCATCCGGTAAATCTAGAACGTGTTCTAAGCCCCTGGCAAGGCGGGCACGCAGGCGTCAGATGAGCGTGCCCAGCTCGCGGACCTGCTCGATGTCGCGTCCGGACACCACCATCATGGTGACGCCCGCGGCCTCCCAGACCTTGATCTGCTTACGCACGTAGTCCAGGTCGCCGATGATCGCGGCGTCGTCGACGACCTCGTCGGGAATGATCTCGGCGGCCTTGTCCTTCTGGCCGGATCGGAACAGCTTCGTCACGTCATCCACCACCTCGGCGTACCCCATCCGGCGGTAGACATCGGCGTGGAAGTTGGTGTCCTCGGCGCCCATGCCGCCCATGTAGAGGGCGAGAAACGGTTTCATCGCCGCGAAGGCGGCGCCGCGGTCGTCGGTGACGACGATGGTCGCGGTCGCGCAGATCTCGAAGTCCTCGCGGCTGCGACGGGCGCCGGGCCGCGCGAACCCCTCGTCGAGCCATTCGTTGTAGGTGTCGGCCATCCGCGGGGTGTAGAAGATCGGCAGCCAGCCGTCGCAGACCTCGGCGGCCAGCGCGATGTTCTTCGGCCCCTCGGCGCCCAGCATGACGGGGATGTCCGCGCGGCGCGGATGGGTGATGGGTTTGAGGGCCTTGCCCAGGCCGGTCGTCCCCTCTCCGGTCAACGGCAACGGGTAGTGGGGCCCGGCACTGGTCACCGGCTTCTCACGAGCCCACACCTGCCGCAGGATGTCGATGTACTCCCGGGTCCGGGCCAGTGGCTTGGGAAACTTCTGGCCGTACCAGCCCTCGACGACCTGCGGGCCGGAGACGCCGAGCCCCAGGATGTGCCGGCCACCGGACAGATGGTCGAGTGTCAGCGCGGCCATCGCGCACGCGGTGGGAGTGCGCGCGGACAGCTGCACCACCGAGGTACCCAGCCGCACCCGCCGGGTCGACGAACCCCACCAGGCCAGGGGGGTGTAGGCATCGGAGCCCCATGCCTCGGCGGTGAACACCGCGTCGAACCCGGCTCCCTCTGCCGCGGCCACGAGCTCGGCGTGGTTTTCCGGCGGCTGAGCGCCCCAATACCCAAGCTGCAACCCGAGCTTCATCGATGCCTCCTTGAAACGATTCTTAGAACCTGTTCTACTCGATGGCGTGACAGCCAGTTCGAGCAGCCCGACCTTGACAGATCACCGTGAACCACCGCTCTCCGCACCGCTGACGTTGTCGTTCGACTACACCCGTTCGGTGGGTGCCACGCTGAGCAAGTTCTTCACCGCTCTGCGTCAGCGCCACATCCTCGGGGTGCGCGGATCCGATGGTCGGGTGCACGTACCGCCGGCGGAATATGACCCGGTCACCTATGAGCCGCTGGCCGAGATGGTACCGGTGTCGGCCGTGGGCACCGTCATGTCGTGGACCTGGCAGCCCGAACCGTTGGAGGGCCAGCCGCTGGATCGGCCGTTCGCCTGGGCGCTGATCAAGCTCGACGGTGCCGACACGTCCCTGATGCACGCGGTCGATGCGGGCAATCCCGAGGCAATCCGCACCGGCACGCGCGTCCACGTACACTGGGCCGACGAGACGGTGGGCGCCATCACCGACATCGCGTACTTCGCGCTCGGCGGTGAAGCCGAACCCGTGACGGAACAGCCGCCCGGCGAACAGGATCCGGTCACCATGATCGTCACGCCGATCTCGCTGACGATCCAGCACACCGCTTCCCACG
Organism: Mycobacterium sp. THU-M104; assembly: GCF_049197365.1. Lineage (NCBI taxonomy): Bacteria > Bacillati > Actinomycetota > Actinomycetes > Mycobacteriales > Mycobacteriaceae > Mycobacterium > Mycobacterium sp. THU-M104. The sequence goes on along the minus strand of NZ_JBMIOP010000110.1, from coordinate 5,016 downwards.
AGGAGAGCGCCTACCTACGGGCCATCGCCCAGGGCACACTGCTCGGGGCCAGGACCAGGAGCGCCGACGGCGCGGCAGGCAAGGTCTACTTCCCGCCGCACGGCGCCGACCCGGCGACCGGCCTGCCGACCACCGAGTTCGTCGAGTTGCCCGACAAGGGCACGGTCACCACGTTCGCGATCATCAACATCCCGTTCCAGGGCCAGCGGATCAAACCCCCCTACGTGGCGGCCTACGTGCTGCTCGACGGAGCCGACATCCCGTTTCTGCACCTGGTCGCCGACATCGACGCGCACGAGGTGCGGATGGGCATGCGCGTGGAAGCGGTGTGGAGGCCGCGCGAGGAGTGGGGCTTCGGGATCGACAACATCGAGTATTTCCGGCCGGCCGGGGAGCCCGACGCCGAGTACGACACCTACAAGCACCACCTGTAAAGGGCCTACTTTTCATGAGTGAACGCAACGTGGCGGTGGTCGGCTTCGCCCACGCCCCGCATGTCCGCCGCACCGACGGAACCACCAACGGTGTCGAGATGCTGATGCCGTGTTTCGCCCAACTCTACGAGGACCTCGGGATCACCCAGGCCGACATCGGCTTCTGGTGTTCGGGTTCGTCGGATTACCTTGCCGGGCGGGCATTTTCGTTCATCTCGGCGATCGACTCGATCGGCGCCGTGCCGCCGATCAACGAGTCGCACGTCGAGATGGACGCGGCGTGGGCGCTCTACGCGGCCTACATCAAGCTGCTGACCGGCGAGGTGGACACCGCGCTGGTGTACGGCTTCGGGAAGTCCTCGGCCGGGGTGCTGCGCCGTATCCTGTCGCGCCAGACCGACCCCTACACCGTCGCTCCGCTGTGGCCCGACTCGGTGTCGATGGCCGGCTTGCAGGCCCGCATGGGCCTCGACGCCGGCAAATGGGACGAGACGCAGATGACGCGGGTGGCGCTGGATTCCTTCGCGAACGCCCGCCGGGTGGACTCGGTCGAGCCGGCAGCCGGCCTGGACGAACTGCTCGAGCGGCCGTTCTTCGCCGACCCGCTGCGGCGCCACGACATCGCACCGATCACCGACGGGGCCGCGGCCATCATCCTGGCGGCTGACGACCGGGCGCGCGAGTTGCGCGAAAACCCGGCCTGGATCACCGGGATCGAGCACCGCATCGAATCCCCGATCCTGGGCGCGCGCGACCTCACCGATTCACTGTCGACCAGGGCGGCGGCCAGGGTGGCCAGCGGCGGCCACGTCCGCGATATCGAGGTGGCAGAGATCTGCGCGCCGTTCACCCACCAGCACCTGATCCTGGCAGAAGCGATCCGCCTGCCGGGGACCACGAAAATCAATCCGTCCGGTGGCGCGCTGGCCGCCAACCCGATGTTCGTCGCCGGCCTGGAGCGTATCGGATTTGCGGCACAACACATCTGGAACGGCTCGGCCGGGCGGGTGCTGGCGCATGCCACCAGCGGGCCCGTACTGCAACAGAACCTGGTCGCGGTCATGGAAGGGAAGAACTGATGGCCGGAAAGCTCGCGGCGGTCCTGGGCACCGGGCAGACCAAATACGTTGCCAAGCGCCACGACGTTTCGATGAACGGCCTGGTGCGCGAGGCGATCGACCGGGCCCTGGCAGATGCCGGCGCCACATTCGACGACATCGACGCCGTCGTGGTCGGCAAAGCCCCCGACTTCTTCGAGGGCGTCATGATGCCGGAGCTGTTCATGGCCGACGCCATGGGTGCCACCGGCAAGCCGATGATCCGCGTACACACGGCGGGCTCGGTCGGCGGATCCACCGGGGTGGTCGCTGCCGGCCTGGTCCAGTCCGGCAAGTACAAGCGCGTGCTGGCGCTGGCCTGGGAGAAGCAGTCGGAATCGAATGCGATGTGGGCATTGTCGATTCCGATTCCGTTCATCAAGCCGGTGGGGGCCGGGGCCGGCGGCTACTTCGCCCCGCACGTGCGTTCGTACATCCGTCGTTCCGGCGCACCGTTGAACATCGGCGCCATGGTTGCGGTCAAGGATCGCCTCAACGGGGCGCGCAACCCGCTGGCCCATCTGCACCAGCCCGGCATCACGCTGGAGAAGGTGATGGAATCCCCCATGCTGTGGGACCCGATCCGCTACGACGAGACCTGCCCGTCCTCGGACGGCGCCGCCGCGGTGGTCATTGGCGACGAAGAGGTCGCCGATGCTCGCGTGGCGCAGGGACATCCGGTGGCATGGATCCACGCGACCGCGCTGCGCACCGAGCCGTTGCAGTTCTCCGGCCGCGACCAGGTGAGCCCGCAGGCCGGCCGCGACGCGGCGGCCGCGTTGTGGAAGGCGGCGGGCATCAGTAGTCCCATCGACGAAATCGACGCCGCCGAGATCTACGTGCCGTTCTCGTGGTTCGAGCCGATGTGGCTGGAGAACCTCGGTTTTGCCGCCGAGGGCGAGGGCTGGAAGCTCACCGAGGCGGGCGAGACCGCGATCGGCGGCCGGCTGCCGGTGAACCCCTCGGGCGGTGTGCTGTCGTCGAACCCGATCGGCGCCTCGGGGCTGATCCGCTTCGCCGAGGCGGCGATCCAGGTGATGGGCAAGGGCGGCGACCACCAGGTGCCCGGCGCCCGAAAGGCGTTGGGGCACGCCTACGGTGGCGGCTCGCAGTACTACTCCATGTGGGTGGTCGGCGCGGACAAGCCGGAGCGGGTGAACGCATGACCGCAACCCCGGCGACGGTGGCGCACCCCGCGCACGAAGCCGGTCGCCGGTCCCGGGACGCGGTCATTGCACGCGACAAGGACGCGTGGCTGGCGGTGTTCGCCGAGGACGCCGTCGTCGAGGACCCCGTCGGCCCCTCGGCTCTCGATCCGCAGGGCAACGGGCATCGGGGGCGCGACGCGATCTCGGCGTTCTGGGACCAGGCCATCGCACCGACCACCCGGATCGAGTTCGTCTTCCGCGACACCTACCAGTGCGGCAACGAGGAGGCCAACGTCGGGCACATCCTGATCACCATGGGCGAGTACCAGGTGACCGCGGAAGGCGTCTTCACCTACAAGGCGAACGACGAGGGCAAGATGGTGGCCTTGCGGGCCTACTGGGAAGTGGACCGCGCGGCCAAGAGCACCCGCAGGGTTTAGATCGGCGTGAGCCCGGCCGGATGCGGCTGAGCCCCGATGAACGTTCGATGGTCAGAAACGCCGTCGTTGCGCACACCCGGAGTAAAACTGTAACGTGTTCTAGTTAGAGGCCGGTGAGTTGGAGGTGACAGGTGACTACCGACACCAATGCGGTCGGCATCCGGGAGATCGACGCCGGCGTCCTGCCGACCAGGTACGCCCGCGGTTGGCACTGTCTGGGCGTCGCCGGGGACTACCTGGACGGGAAACCGCACGCTGTGCAGGCGTTCGGCACCAAGCTGGTGGTGTTCGCCGACTCGCAGGGTGAGGTCAAGGTCCTCGACGCCTACTGCCGGCACATGGGCGGCGACCTGAGCCAGGGCACCGTCAAGGGCGACGAGGTCGCCTGCCCCTTTCACGACTGGCGCTGGCGCGGCGACGGGCGCTGCGCGCTGGTGCCCTATGCCAAGCGCACACCCAAGACGGCGCGCACCCGGGCCTGGACCACCGACGTGCGCGGCGGCCTGCTGTTCGTCTGGCACGACCACGAGGGCAATCCTCCGGACCCCGGCGTCCGCATCCCCGACATCCCCGAAGCCTCCAGCGACGAGTGGACGGACTGGCGGTGGAACAGCATCCTCATCGAGGGGTCGAACTGCCGCGACATCATCGACAACGTCACCGACATGGCCCACTTCTTCTACATCCATTTCGGGTTGCCGACGTACTTCAAGAACGTGTTCGAGGGCCACATCGCCACGCAGTACCTGCACAACGTCGGCCGTCCGGACGTCAACGACCTGGGAACCTCCTACGGCGAGGCGCACCTGGATTCGGAAGCGTCCTACTTCGGGCCGTCGTTCATGATCAACTGGCTGCACAACAGCTACGGCGGGTACAAAGCCGAGTCGATCCTGATCAACTGCCACTACCCGGTGACGCAGAACTCCTTCGTGTTGCAGTGGGGCGTCGTCGTCGAAAAACCCAAGGGCATGGACGCGGCCATGACCGACAAGCTGTCCAAGACCTTCACCGAGGGTGTCAGCAAGGGCTTCCTGCAGGATGTCGAGATCTGGAAGCACAAGACCAGGATCGACAACCCGCTGCTGGTCGAGGAGGACGGTGCCGTCTATCAGCTGCGCCGCTGGTATCAGCAGTTCTACGTCGACGTCGCCGACATCAAACCGGAGATGGTCGAACGCTTCGAGATCGAGGTGGACACCACCCGCGCCAACGAGTATTGGAACGCCGAGGTGCAACAGAACCTCAAGGCCAAAGAGCTTGGCGCCGCACCTGTTTCGATCGACGTGCCCGCCCAGCAACACTGATCCGCACGTGCCGGACAACCACCCCGCGGTGCCCGATGTCGATCGGCTCGCCCGGTCCATGCTGTGGCTGCGCGGTGACAGCCACGACCATGAGCCCACCCGCCCGGGTAGGGAAGTCGACTCGTGGTCGAAGTCACGGGATTTCCGTGACGATCCGCAGCGCGCGGCAGCGGTTGCCGAGGCCAGCCGCGCCGACCGGGAGCGCTACCTGCGCTCGGGGTTGCGCCCGGTGGACTGCCGCTTCTGCCATGTGACGGTGACCGTCAAACGGCCGGGGCCTGGCCACACCGCGGTGCAGTGGAGCACCGAGGCGTCGCAGCGCTGCGCGTATTTCTCCGAAATCCGCTGCGCTGGCGGGGATTCCGCACGCGAGCGATCGTGCCCCAAGCTGGCCGACAGCATCGAGCATGCCGTCGCCGAAGGGTATCTTGACGCCACACCCGACGAGGACTGAGCCGGCCGGCGGTGCCGCCGCGCGCGTCCGGCGTTCCCCCGACTAACCCCTTGCCCCCGTGAGGCTCCCGATCTCGCCGAGGCCGGACGTGAAGGAGGTCGGGTTGAAAAAGCCGGAGTTGTATCCGTGGTCGCCA
>NZ_JBMIOP010000104.1:0-82304 GCF_049197365.1 Mycobacterium sp. THU-M104 | reverse complement strand
CCCCCTTGCGAACATCTTTCTCTTCTGGTATCAAAAATCTATTCACGAAAGTACAGATCATCTCGACGTTCTTGGGATGGGTGTGATGTCGATGACGTGCCATTCGATCCGGGATTCGCTTCTGCCGGAAATGGATTCACCTGTAGACCTGCCCGGCGTCAACCGGGACGGGGCCGGGCCGGCACCGCGCGTCACCGGTTCGGCGTAGTGGCATCAGCGAGCGAAGGGAGGTGACCGGCAAAGACCCATCAATGACAACCATGTCCATGGCACTGCGTCGTGCAGTCCACGCCTTTTGCGACGAAATGTCCGCGCCTGACGCATTCGAGCGCGCGCATCGCCACCTGTCGTGGCCATCTACGTGGAACGCATGAACGTCGCCACCTTCACCGGCGGGTCGCGCTCGCTCCGGCAACGGTCCGGAGGCGCGGCCCGCCCTGATCTTTGACCCCGTCCTTCCCCTGTGGCCCCGTCCTTATCGTTGGCCGGATGCGCGGCACCCGGTTGCCCCACGAATAGCACGAATAGCACGAATAGGTCGACCGCGCCGGGACCGGGCGGTATCTTGATCTTGTCCCGAAAGTCCTCGGGGAAACCGGGGGGCGGGATATCATCCGGTTTGGCGCGATTCGACACACAGGGGAAGTGGATTGTCATACCTGATTGCGGTTCCGGAGCAGGTGTCCTCGGCGGCAGCAGAGTTGGCGAATCTCGGTTCGAGCATCAACTCGGCGAACTCGGCGGCGGTGGGCTTGACGTCGAGCGTGACCCCTCCCGGCGCCGACGAGGTCTCGGCCAGCGTCGCTGCGCTCTTCGATGCACACGCCCAGGCCTACCAACTCCTCAGCGCACAGGCCGCCGCTTTTCACGACCAGTTCGTGCAATTGATGAACGGCGGCGCGGCGCACTATGCGCTCGCCGAGGCGGCCAACGTCTCGCCGCTGCAGGCGGAGCATGAGGGTGTGCTGAGCACCGCGGCGCCGGCGAGTTCGGCCGCCGCCGCCGCGGCGCCGGCGAGTTCGGCCGCCGCCGCGGTTCCCTCGGCAACGGCAGGCCTGGCCGGCGCCACGGCCCCGGCCGCCCCGGCGGCGCCCCTGGCGGCCGCGGTTGCGCCGCCCCCGGCAGCGGTGGCGGCCAGCGCCCCGATCCCAGCCGTGCCGGCGGCCTCCGCGGTGCCGACGGGTGCGCTCGCGGCTCCGATGCAGGCGCCGACGCCGGCTTATGGCTCGGCGACGGTTGCCGCGGAGCCGGCCTCCGTGCCGCTGGTCCAGAGCGCCCCGGCGGCGGTGCAGGCAGAAGCGGCCGCCGTCGCTCCGGGGACGATGTCGCCGATGCCGGTCGGCACCGGGACCCCGGTGGCCGCGGCGGCCTCGGCGGCCTATTCCCCGGCGACGCCGCCGTATTCTCCCGCGGCGGCCCCCGCGGCTGTCGCTCGCGAGGAAACGGCGGTGGCGCCCGTGCCGGCGACGCAGTGGAACGCCGCAGCGCAGTGACCGGCGCGCCCGCGCGGCGCGCCGCGGGTGCGGTTCACTCGACGAATTCGGCCGCGCGGTGGCCCAGCATCACGATCGTCGCGTGGGGGCCACGCCCGGTGATCGTCGGCAGAACGGAACCGTCGATCACCCACAGGTTATCGATTCCCCGCACCCGGCAGCGGGGATCGACGACGGCGCCTGAGTCGTCATCGTTGCCCATCGGCGCACTTCCGCACAGGTGCTGCGACGTCGACCAGAGCGGCTCACCCACAGAGGCTGGCGCGCCAACTAATTCGCGGGCCAATTCGCTGCCCCGGCGCAGCGCCGCGATGTCGTCGGGCTCGCTGTCGTAGTGGTGCTCGATCAGCGGCGGTACGGCGGGATCCGGAGACACCAGGGTGACGGTCCCGCGTGCCCGCGGCCGCATCAACGCCACACCGATGTGTGGCCAGTCCGGGCGGCCCGGGGCCCCGTTACTGGTCATGGCTATGAATCCTCTTGTGTAGGGACGGATTTCGATGTCGTCTTCCGTGCTCAGCACGGCCTCCAGCACGGGACTGCTGGTCGGGGCCGACCAGTCGGTCGGCAGTAGCCATTCCGGGTGATCACTGCAGGACCGGCCAACCGGTAGGGGCAGCACCAACGGCACTCCGGCCGCCCGCAACGCCGCCTCGTCCCCGACGCCGGAGAGCATCAACAGGTGTGCCGACTGAATCGCACCGGCACACAACACGATTCGGCTCGCTGTCAGCGTCAGCGGACCGCGCGGACAGATCGCGTCGACGCCGGCCACGCTGGCGCCTGCGAACCGCAATCGCACCGCGCGCGTCCGCTCCAGCACAGTGAGGTTCGGCCGGCCCAGGGCCGGAAGCAGAAATCCCGCGCCGGGGCCTGTGCGTATGCCGTCCACGATGTTGAGCGGAACTGCTCCCACTCCCGAAACCACCTCCCTCCCGACGTTGTTGAGGTCGGAAATCCACGCGAACCCGGATCTTTGGGCGGCGCCGATGAAGCGTTCCGAGGCGCCGCTCATCTCCCGGGTGCGGCGGACAGGAACAGGTCCGCTGTCGCCGTGTGCCGGACCGTCGAAATCCAGGTCCGTTTCGACTGCTCGGAAATGGCCGAGAACGTCCGACCACGCCCAGCCGGGTATGGCCACCCGGTCGAAATCCCGCGGTAGCCCACGGCAGAAGTAACCCCCGTTGACCGCGCCCGAACCGCCGACTGTGGCACCGCGCACAATCGGCAGCCGGCGCTCGGGCCGATCGGTGAGGCAGGTCTGGTAACGCTGCACCAGCGGACTGTCCGGGCCGATCGGCAGCTGCAACCCGTTGGTGGTCAGCGCCAGCAACTCCGCATCGCCGAGGCCCGGTCCCGCCTCGAGGACGGTGACCGCGCAGCCCGAGTCGGCGGACAGGCGCTCGGCCACCACCGATCCGGCGCTCCCCGCGCCGATGATCAGCACGTCGCTGTGCGGGACGGGTGCGGTCAAGACGCACGTTGACTGGGGCGCACGGCGGCTAGTGGCGTGGCCAGTCATCGGTTCGCTTGCCGTGAATCCATCCATCGAGCGTAGGTGAGATGCGCCATGTTCGATTGGAATCCATTCCCGAGCAACCGATTCGGCGCGCACGCGGTACCGCGTCTGCGGTCCCGCTGGTCGGCGGACCGACGACCCGCGCCACTAGCTGCGTATCTGCGGCTTGAGCGCCCGCAGGTTGCGTTCGCGCAGCACGCCCCCCCACAGGCCCAAGCCGTAGGCCAAGTCGTCGACGCGTTTGAGCAGCACGTACGTCAGCAGCCCGATCGGTTCGGCGTCGTCGCCAGTGGCGTCTCGGCGACGCAGCCAGTCCACCACCCCGTCCAAGACCGCCGCAACCACCACGACGCGTCTGCAGTGGCGGGACGTCAGCGCCGCGAGCAGCGCCAGGGGCCAATAGTGCCGGCACACGGCCGATGCCAACTGCAGCGCCGCCGACCACAGGCCGCGGGCCGCGATCACCAGCACGTCGCCGGTCGAGGTCTCGACGCTGCGCATCGCCATCGCGACCCGCCGGCCGGTCAACAGCGCGATCGCGACCGCGGCCAGCCGGCCGAGGCTGGTCCCGAGCGCCATCAGGATCCAGGCGGTCAGTGCCCAGCCCGAGATGACCACCGGTGCCGCCTTGTCCGGGTGGCGCACCGACAGCGGGGCGGCCGATCCGCCGTAGAATGCCTTGCGTGCCAGCCAATCCCGAAGTTGCGTGCGGTGGTCATGGGCGACCAGCGCGATCGGCTCGTAGCGCAGCCGGGCACCCGCCTCGATGAGGCGCCAGCACAGGTCGACGTCCTCACCGGACTGCATGGTCTCGTCGAACCCGCCGACCCCGCGGATGGCCGAACAGCGGCAGATGATCGCGGCGCTGGGGACATAGGAAACCGTGCTGTGCGGCAGCACCGGCGCCTCCCGCTCGCCGAGGTCCAGCGAGGAGTGCACCGCCTCGTAACGCGCCACCACGTTCTCACTGTGCGCCAGACCGACAATGCGCGGGGCGACGAGTGCGACGGTGGGATCGCAGAAGTGACCGAGCAGAGCCTCCAGCCAGCCACGGCGCGGCGCGACGTCGGAATCCAGGAACGCGACGAACTCGGTCTTGCACGCCGCCAACCCCGTGTTACGTGCCGCCGCCGGACCCTTGGCGCGGGAGTGGCGCAGCACCTCGACGTCGCAGTGCGCGCCGGCGAAGTCGTTCGGCTCGAGCGGCGGGACCGAACCGTCGTCGACGACGACGACACGCAGCCCGCGAAGACAGCTGACCAGCCGTCGGACCCCGAAGACGTCGTCGCGCACCGGAATCACCACGGTCACATCGCGGTGCGACGGGCCACCGGCAGGCCGGGGGTGGGCCACCGTGGCGTCCAGCAGCGTGCGGGCCAGCTGGGCGCTGACGTCGTCGCGGACCTTCAGGCGGCCATCGGAGAGCAGGTGCTGTGCGGCCGGAGCCAGCTTCAGCAGGCGCGTCGGCGAACCACCGAGCAGCGCCGCACCGTCGCCGAGCACCCGCACGCGGCGATCGACCTGAACGGCGAACCCGTCCGGCAGCCGTGGCTGGCTCATGTCAGCATCCCGTCGGGCCCGGGCAGCCACCGGGCGATGCGTCGCACACACCCGTCGACCATCTCCGCGAAGAGGCGCTCGCCCTCGTCCGCGGTCGCGGTCGTGGGGTCGCCCAGCACGCCCACCGGGCTGACAGCCGCCACTCCGGCTCGGCGCATCGAGGGCAGCAGCGTCGCCAACGGCGCGTCGTTGCCGCGCAGCCACCGGTCGGTCCGCACCACGGCGGGCGAGAGATGAAGCAACACCGAGGTCTCGGTGTGGCCGGCGTGGGCGTCGGCACCCGCGGCCGCGCACGGGGCCCAACCGGCGTCGCGGCCCTCGGCACGCAATCGGCCCACCGCGGCGTCCAGGGCGGCGCTATTGCCACCGTGACCGTTGACGAAGGCCAGGCGTCGGGCCCAGCAGGCGGCCGACCTGCCGTACTCCACCAGCAGCATGGTCAGCGCCTCGGTGCCGATCGAGACCGTTCCGGCGAAGCTCTGGTGCTCGCCGCTGGCACCATAGGCGATGGCGGGGGCGACCAGCCACTCCCCCCCGAGAAGCGCCCCGGTCCTCGCCGACACGGCGGTCGCGATGCGCGTGTCGGTGTCCAGGGGCAGATGCGGGCCGTGCTGTTCGGTAGACCCCAGCGGGATCAGCAGCGACGGCGCGAAGAGCTGGATCGAGGTCGCACTTCCTAATTCGCCGAATACGGGCACTCGCCGATGGTAAAGCCAATTCACCTGGCGTGCACCAATCGTTTTCCCGTGAAGTCCAATTTTTTTTCCGGGGAATTCGTCGAGCACCCGATTCTCAGGACACGTGCGTCACGGTTGCCTCGCAGGCACCACGGACCTTCAACCGGTGGGGGCCCGGTCCCGGGCCGCGACCGGCACGCCCAGCGCCCGACCGAACCCGGCCGGCACCAGGATGTCGTCGGCGCTCAGGTCGTGCACCGAGGCGTGCCCCAGCCCCATCAGCGCGGAGTCGATCCCCCCACGCAGGATGTCGAGGACGTTTTCCACGCCCGGCTGGCCGGCCGCGGCCAAACCCCACAGATAGGCTCGACCGATCATCACCGCCCGCGCACCCAGCGCCACAGCCTTGACGACGTCGCTGCCGCGCCGGATGCCGCCGTCGAGCAGCACCTCGACCTGGTCGCCGACCGCTGCCGCCACCGCGGGCAGTGCGCGGATCGACGCCGGTGTGCCGTCCAGGTTGTTGCCGCCGTGGTTGGACACCGAGATCGCCGAAACACCCGCGTCCACAGCCTTTTTGGCATCGTCGACACGCATCACGCCCTTGAGCATGAACGGTCCGCCCCACAGTTCGCGCAGCCAGGCGATGTCTTCCCAGGTCGGCGGTGGCGTGCCCATCCACTCCCCGTAGGCGGCGAAGAAGGGGGGCCCGGGCTCGCCACGGCGACCCTGGTTGGGCACCCGCAACTCCGGCGGCCGCAGCGTCTTACCGAACATGTAGAGCCACTTGGGCCGGACGATCGCCTCCGGGGACAATCGCAGGATCGTTCGCAGGTTCATCTTCTCGGGGATCGTGGGACTGCCCCAGTCGCGGCCGTGCGAGAACGACCAGTCCGTGGTGGCGATCAGGCCGGCTGCGCCGGCCGCACGCGCCCGTTCCACCCGTTCGGCGATCGCGTCGCGCCCACCGAGCCAGTACACCTGAAAGAACACCTTGGGGTTAGCGGCCAGGACCTCCTCGACCGGCTTGCTGGCGAACGAGGACAGCCCCATCGCGGTGCCGCGCGCCGCCGCGGCCCGCGCCACGGCGACCTCGCCGTCGGGGTGGACGGCTTGCACGCCGGTCGGCGAAATGATCACTGGCAGCGAAATATCCTGCCCCATAACGGTCGTCGACAAATCACGTTTTTCCTGCGCGCCCACGACGTGCGGCGCGAAACCGAGTTCGCTGAACGCTGCGACGTTGTCGGCGACAGTGATGCCCTTTTCGCTGGCCGAGATCAGCGACGAATAAACGGATTTCGGTAGCCGGCGCTTGGCGCGTTCCTGGGCGATCGCAACCGTCTCGAACCACTCGGCCATGACTACAGCGGGCTTTCGCTGCACAGGCGCGCGGGGGGCGCGGCCACCGGCGGCCTGACCGTCAGCGTGAGCGGCACCGGGGCGCCCCGGGAGTGGTCGGCCCGTGACCGCGGCGTGTCGCGCTCGCGCGCCAGCGCCGGCTCGCCGTGGCCCTGAACGCATTCCGGGTCGGGGCCGTCCATCGGCAGGCCGGTGAAGAACTTGGCCGCCATGCATCCTCCCCGGCAGCTGTCGTAGTGCCCACAGCTGCCACAGGCCCCCGGCGACTGCGGCTCGCGCAGCTCGCGAAACAGCGGGGCATTCTTCCAGACGTTGTCGAATCCCCCGCCGGATGCCACGTTGCCGGCCAGGAAGCGGTCGTGGATGGCGAACGGGCAGGCGTACACGTCGCCCACCGGGTCGATCAGACACACCACCCGCCCGGCCCCGCACATGTTCAGGCCCGCCAGCGCGCCGGAGGAACCCAGCGGTGACAGATGGAAGAACGAGTCACCGGTGAGCACCCGCTCCCCCTTGGCGACCAGCCAGTCGTAGAGCGCGACCTGCTGGGCGGCGGTGGGGCGCAGCTCATCCCAGACGTCGGCGCCACGCCCCGAGGGGCGCAACCGGGTGATCCGCAGCGTGGCGCCGTAACGGCTTGCCAGCGCGGCGAACTCGTCGAGCTGGCCGACGTTGTGCCGGGTGACGACGACGGAGATCTTGGCGCCCCCGTTCTGGGTGAATCCCGCCTCCGCAAGGTTTTGAAGCGCCCGCACCGCCATCGCGAACGATCCGGGGCCACGGACGGCGTCGTTGACCTCGGCCGTGGCGCCGTCCAGCGAGATCTGGACGTCGACGTAGTCGCTGGCCGCCAACCGGGCGGCGACCCCCGGGGTGATCCGGACCCCGTTGGTGGAGAACTTCACCCCGACGCGATGCGCGGTGGCGTAGTCGACCAACTCCCAGAAGTCTGGGCGCACCGTGGGCTCCCCGCCGCCGATGTTGACATAGAACACCTGCATGCGTTCCAGCTCGTCGATGATGTCCATGCACTGGCGCGTGGACAGCTCGCGCGGATCGCGTTTGCCCGACGACGAAAGGCAGTGCACGCAGGCCAGATTGCACGCGTACGTCAATTCCCAGGTCAGGCAGATGGGCGCGTCCAAGCCCCGTTCGAACTGCTCGATGAGCCGGGGCGCGCCGGCTGTCTGAGCTGTCATCGGGCCTCCTGAGGTACCAACATCGCCGAATCGACCAACACGCCCAGCGCGTGCAGATAGGGTTCCTGCTCGCCGTCGTCCACGCCCGCGGCACGGCAGGCGGACCGCGCATCGGGATGGTCGGCCAGCGACCGCACCACCGCGAGGACGACGCGGTTCTTCAAGAAGGACAGCTTGCGGGTGCCGAAGTGATAGAGCAGCGCGCCGAACGGCTCCGGTCGAACCGCCACCTGCGGGTGGAGCCGCCAGCCGCGATCGGGGTCGAACACGGGTCGGATCGGGGTCAGTAGACCCCACACATCCCGTCGATGGACACCTCTTCGACCAGCGTCTCGGTGACGAGTTCGGTGTCGGTGTGGGTGTCGTGGTCCATGGGGGTTGCCTTTCGCCGGTTCTAGACAACGATGAGTTGAGTCACACTCGACGCCAGAATATGGCATCGGGTGCCGAAAAGGAAGGGCGGGTCCGACGATGTCGCAGTCCCGCGTCGGCCGGCGCCGCGCGACGACACCGCACCACATCACCGGCGTCGCCATCGAGCTGTTCACCGCGCGCGGTTTCGCCGAGGTCAGCGTCGACGACGTCGCTCGGGCCGCCGGCATCGCGCGCCGCACGGTGTTCCGCTACTACACCTCCAAGAACGCGATCCCCTGGGGCGATTTCGACACCCACCTCGCGCAGCTGCGCGACCTGCTCGACAACGCCGACCGGTCGGCGCCGCTGGGCGAGACGCTGCGGGCCGCGCTGCTGGCGTTCAACACCTTCGACGCCTCGGAGACCGCGCGGCACCGCCAGCGCATGCGGGTGATCCTGGAAACAGCTGAGTTGCAAGCCTATTCGATGACGATGTACGCCGGCTGGCGGGAGGTGATCGCCGGGTTCGTGGCCCGCCGGCTGGGCACCAAGGCGACCGACCTGCTGCCCCAGACCGTGGCCTGGACGCTGCTCGGGGTGGCGCTGGCCGCCTACGAGCACTGGCTGGCCGACGAGTCGGTGCCACTGCCCGTGGCGCTCGGCAATGCCTTCGACGCCGTCGGCGCCGGGCTGGCAAGGCTGGGCACGTGACTCCGGGCGCCTGCCACGCATCGTTGCCCTCCTAGGTGCGCTTCTGCGCCGAGCCGGCCTCCCCGCACCCCCGGCACCGAGGCCGCCAGCGCGCGCGAAAACCATTCGCTAACAGAGCACTTCGGAGATGGGGGCACCGGCGGCGATCTTGGCACGGACCTTCATCGCCTTGCCGGGCATGCCACCGCTGACCACCCCGACGAGAACCCCGTCGCGTTCGTAGTAGGCGAGGAACTTACGGCCGTCGTCCTCGACGAGGTGGACGGTGTCGGTGGCCTCCGGCGCTCCCAGGCATTGGATCTTGACGTCGTACTGGTCGCTCCAGAAGTACGGGACGACCACCGCCGCAGGCACCTCCTGACCGAGCATCGCCGGCACCACGACCCGGGTCTGTTCGGCGACATTGCTCCAATGTTCCACGCGCGTTTGGTTTCCCACCGCATCGCGCCACGACGCCACGTCGCCGAGAGCCCACACGTGGGGCACGCCGGCGCGGCCGGCCCGGTCGCAGAGCACGCCACCGTCGACACCGTCGACCTCGACGCCGCTGCCGGCCAGCCAGTCCGTCGCCGGATGCGACCCGACGCCGACCACGACGAGGTCGGCCGGCAGCTCGGCGCCGTCGGTGAGCACCACGGCCTCGACGTGCGCCTGCCCGCGCAGCTGTGAAACGCCCACGCCGACGCGCACATCGACTCCTTCATCCCGGTGCAACCGGGCGATAAGTTCGCCGATCCGCTCCCCGAGCACCGCGGCCAGTGGCGTGGGCTGCGGCTCGACCAGCACCACGTCCACCCCGAGGCTGCGCAGGCTGGCCGCGACCTCGCACCCGATGAAGCCGGCCCCGACGACCACCGCATGCCGCGCGGCCGACGCATGCTCGCTCAGCGCCAGACTCTGGTCGAACGAGCGCAGCACGTGGATGCCTTCGAGGTCTCCGAACGCCGGGATCCGCCGCGGCACCAGACCGGTGGCGATGACGAGTTCGTCGTAGCCCAGCGTGTTCCCGTCGGCCAGCGTCACCGTCTGTGCGGTGGTGTCCAACCCGGTGACGACCGAACCCAGCCGCAGCGTGACGTCCTTCTCGTCGTACCACTCACGCGGCTTGAGAGCGACGTCGTCGGTCTCTTTGCGCAGCACCTCCTTGGACAGCGGAGGCCGGTCGTACGGCAGATGAACCTCCTCGCCGACGATCGTGATGGGCCCGGCGTATGACGAGCGGCGCAGTTGCTCGGCCGTACGGGCCGCGGCGAGTCCCCCTCCGACGATCAGGATGCCTGATTCAGAACCCTCGCTGGTCACATGCAGTTCATACACGATCGCCGATCAGTGCTTCAATGCACCCTTGTCGACGTTGATCTGCGTTCCCGACAGCGTGGCCGAGCCGTCGCCGGCCAGCCAGACCACCACATCAGACACCTCTTCGGGTGCCATGAAGCCCTTGGGCTGCAGCGGCATTGGCGGATAGCTGGGCAGGAAGGCCGGGTGCTTGGCGAACAGCTGCATCATCGCTTCCGGCTCGACCATCAGGGTGTCGACCGAGTACGGGTGGATGGAGTTGACGCGGATGCCGTACTCCCCCAGCTCGATCGCCAGCGTGTTGGTCAGTGCGGTCAGCCCGAACTTGCTCGCCGAATAGTGCCCGTTGCCCGGAGTGGCCTTCACGCCGGCCGCCGAGCTTACGACCACGATCGAGCCACCGTTGCCAGCCTCGATCATCGCGGGGATCGCGGCGCGCAGGGTGCGCCAGGTACCGGTCAGGTTGACGCCGATGACCGTGTCCCACTCCTCGTCGGTGAGTTCCCAGACCCGGCCCCAGCCCAGCACTCCGGCGTTGGCGACCAGGACGTCGAGCCGGCCGAACTGTTCGACACCGTCGGCGACCAGCTGTCGCAGCGCGGCATCGTCGCGGATGTCGGCCTCGCAGGCGAGCACCTTGCGGCCCTCGGCCTCCACCAGGCGGACGGTTTCGGCGAGGTCTTCGCGCGTGGCCGCCGGGTACGTCAGTCCGGGCGACGCCGGCGCGCAGATGTCGAGCGCGATGATGTCGGCGCCCTGGGCGGCCAGTCGCACCGCGTGCGACCGGCCCTGGCCGCGCGCCGCGCCGGTGACGAACGCCACCCGGCCCTGCAGTGATCCACCCACGCCCGTCCCTTTCGCCGCCCTGTCGCAGCAGCCAGGCTAGCAGCGAAACTGAAACGTGTTCTCGTTGACCCGCGGATCGCGGCCTGCAGCCGGGCCCGGGCGATCGATCACGTGATGTGGGTTCGGGGCAACGCGCGGCGGCGCCCACCCTTTCGGATGAGCGCCGCTACGCTGCCGAACTACTTGTTGATCGTGACGACCCGGCCGGCGCCGACGGTGCGACCGCCCTCGCGGATCGCGAACCGCAGACCCTCGTCCATGGCGACGGGCTGGATCAGCTTCACCGAGATGTTGGTGTTGTCACCGGGCATCACCATCTCGGTGCCCTCCGGTAGCGTCACCACACCGGTCACGTCGGTGGTGCGGAAGTAGAACTGCGGACGGTAGTTGTTGAAGAACGGCGTGTGCCGGCCGCCCTCGTCCTTGGACAGGATGTAGACCTGGCCTTCAAACTCGGTGTGCGGCGTGGTGGTGCCGGGCTTGGTCACGACTTGGCCGCGCTCGACGTCCTCGCGCTTGATACCCCGCAGCAGCAGCCCGACGTTGTCGCCGGCCTGGCCCTGGTCGAGCAGCTTGCGGAACATCTCCACACCGGTGACGGTCGTCTTGGTCGTCGACGGGCGGATGCCGACGATCTCGACCTCCTCGTTGACGTTGATCACGCCGCGCTCCACGCGACCGGTCACCACGGTGCCGCGGCCGGTGATGGTGAAGACGTCCTCGACCGGCATCAGGAACGGCTTGTCGGTCTCGCGGACCGGGTCCGGGATGGACTCGTCGACGGCGTCCATGAGCTGCTCGACGGACTCGACCCACTTGGCGTCGCCCTCCAGCGCCTTGAGCGCCGACACACGCACAACCGGGGCCTCCTCGTCGAAGTCCTGGGCGGCCAGCAGTTCGCGGACCTCCATCTCGACGAGCTCGAGCAACTCCTCGTCATCCACGGCGTCGGCCTTGTTCAGCGCGACCAGGATGTAGGGCACACCGACCTGGCGGGCCAGCAGCACGTGCTCGCGGGTCTGCGGCATCGGGCCGTCCGTCGCGGCGACCACCAGGATGGCGCCGTCCATCTGCGCCGCGCCGGTGATCATGTTCTTGATGTAGTCGGCGTGGCCGGGAGCGTCGACGTGCGCGTAGTGGCGCTTCTCGGTCTGGTACTCCACGTGGGAGATGTTGATCGTGATACCGCGCTGACGCTCCTCGGGCGCGTTGTCGATCTGGTCGAATGCGCGCGACTCGTTCAAATTGGGGTATTTGTCGTGCAACACCTTGGTGATCGCCGCGGTCAGCGTGGTCTTGCCGTGGTCAACGTGACCAATGGTCCCGATGTTGACGTGCGGCTTCGTCCGCTCGAACTTCGCCTTCGCCACTTCTGTGTCCTCCTGGACTTGTTGGTGCTCGTTAAAGCAGTGTTGATGTTTTCAGTTGTGCCGCGCCCAAGGCATTGCTGTGACCCGGCAAGGGTACTCCCCGTGGAGCCTTACTGACCGGTCGCCTTCGCGATGATCTCCTTCGACACGTTCGCCGGCACTTCGGCGTACGAGTCGAACACCATGGAGTAGTTCGCCCGGCCTTGCGTCTTGGACCGCAGGTCGCCGACATAGCCGAACATCTCCGACAGCGGCACGTGCGCCTTGACGACACGCGAACCGCTCCGCTCCTCCATGGCCTGGATCTGGCCACGGCGAGAGTTCAGGTCGCCGATCACGTCACCCATGTAGTCCTCCGGGGTGGTGACCTCGACGGCCATGATCGGCTCCAGGATCACCGGCTGCGCTTGCGCGGCGGCCTTTTTCAGCGCCTGCGAACCGGCGATCTTGAACGCCATCTCCGACGAGTCGACCTCGTGGAAGGCGCCGTCGAGCAGGGTGACCTTGACGTTGACCAGCGGGTAGCCCGCAAGCACGCCGTACTGCATGGCGTCCTGGGCTCCGGCGTCCACCGACGGGATGTACTCACGCGGGATGCGCCCACCGGTGACCTTGTTCTCGAATTCGTAGGTCGCACCGTCTTCGCCGTGGAACGGCTCGAGGCTGATCAACACCTTCGCGAACTGGCCCGACCCGCCGGTCTGCTTCTTGTGGGTGAACTCGACCTTGTCGACCGTCCGCTTGATGGTCTCCTTATAGGCGACCTGCGGCTTGCCCACGTTGGCCTCGACCTTGAATTCGCGCTTCATCCGGTCCACCAGGATGTCCAGGTGCAGCTCGCCCATGCCGCCGATCACGGTCTGGCCGGTCTCCGCATCCTGGTGCACCTTGAAGGTGGGGTCCTCCTCGGCGAGCTTCTGGATCGACAGGCTCAGCTTCTCCTGGTCGCTCTTGGTCTTGGGCTCGATGGCCACCTCGATCACCGGGTCGGGGAAGCTCATCGACTCCAGCACGATCTGGTCGTTGGGGTCGCAGAGCGTGTCACCGGTGGTGGTGTCCTTGAGCCCGATCACCGCGTAGATGTGCCCCGCACTGGCCCGCTCGACCGGGTTCTCCTTGTTGGAGTGCATCTGGAACAGCTTGCCCAGCCGCTCCTTCTTGCCCTTGGTGGCGTTGATGACCTGGCTGCCGGACTCGACGGTGCCCGAGTAGACACGGACGTAGGTCAATTTGCCGAAGAACGGGTGGCTGGCGACCTTGAACGCCAGCGCGGAGAACGGCTCGTCGGTCGACGGCCGGCGGGTGATCTCCTCGCCTTCCTTGCCCGGCGCGTGCCCGACGGCCGGCGGCACGTCCAGCGGCGAGGGCAGGTAGTCGATGACCGCATCCAGCATCGGCTGCACACCCTTGTTCTTGAAGGCGCTGCCGCACAGTACCGGGTAGGCCTCCGAGTTGATGGTCAGCTTGCGAATGGCGCCCTTGATCTCCTCGACCGTCAGTTCCTCGCCGGCGAGGTACTTCTCCAGCAGCGCCTCGTCGGTCTCGGCGACCGCCTCGATCAGTTTGGTGCGGTACTCGTCAGCCCTGTCGGCCATGTCCGCGGGAATCTCGACGACGTCGTACTTCTCACCGAGCTTGGCCTCGGCGCTCCACACCTTGGCCTTCATCTCCACGAGGTCGACGACACCGGAGAAGTCCCCCTCCGAGCCGATCGGCAGCTGGATCGGGATGGCGTTGGCGCCCAGGCGCTCCTCCATGGTGCGCACCGAGAAGTAGAAGTCGGCGCCGATCTTGTCCATCTTGTTGACGAAGCAGATCCGCGGCACGTCGTACTTGTCGGCTTGGCGCCAGACCTGCTCGGACTGCGGCTCGACACCTTCCTTGCCGTCGAAGACCGCAACGGCACCGTCGAGCACGCGCAGGCTACGTTCCACCTCCACGGTGAAGTCGACGTGCCCGGGGGTGTCGATGATATTGATCTGGTTGTCGTTCCAGAAGCAGGTGGTGGCGGCGGAGGTGATGGTGATCCCACGCTCCTGCTCCTGCTCCATCCAGTCCATCGTGGCTGCACCGTCGTGGACCTCACCGATCTTGTAGCTGATGCCGGTGTAGTAGAGAATCCGCTCGGTCGTCGTCGTCTTGCCGGCGTCGATGTGCGCCATGATGCCGATGTTGCGGACCTTGGTCAGGTCGGTCAGCACGTCCTTCTGTGCCACAGAAGTCTTCCCACTTTCGATTACTCAGTTCGCTGTCTTGGTTGCGCCCGGCCACGTTGCCAGCCGACGCTTTTTTCTGCTCCTACCAACGGTAATGCGCGAAGGCTCGGTTGGCCTCGGCCATCTTGTGGGTGTCCTCGCGTCGTTTGACGGAGGCCCCCAGGCCGTTGCTGGCGTCGAGAATCTCATTGGCGAGTCGCTCGACCATGGTCTTCTCCCGGCGTTGCCGCGAGAAGCTCACAAGCCAGCGCAGCGCCAGCGTGGTGGACCGGTCGGGACGGACCTCGACGGGCACCTGGTAGGTCGCACCACCCACGCGGCGGCTGCGGACCTCCAGGGCGGGCTTGACGTTGTCGAGCGCGCGCTTGAGCGTGATGACGGGGTCGGTTCCCGTCTTGTCGCGGGCCTGCTCGAGCGCGCCGTAGACGATGCGCTCCGCCAGCGATTTCTTGCCCTGGAGCAGAACTTTGTTCACCAGCTGAGTGACCAGCTGCGACCCATAGACCGGGTCGTTGACCAACGGACGCTTGGGCGCCGGACCCTTGCGCGGCATCAGCTCTTCTCCTTCTTGGCGCCGTAGCGACTGCGAGCCTGCTTGCGGTTCTTGACACCCTGGGTGTCCAGCGATCCGCGGATGATCTTGTATCGCACACCCGGCAGGTCCTTCACCCGGCCGCCGCGCACCAGCACCATCGAGTGTTCCTGCAGGTTGTGGCCCTCGCCGGGGATGTAGGCCGTGACCTCCACCTGGCTCGTCAGCTTCACGCGCGCGACCTTGCGAAGCGCCGAGTTCGGCTTCTTCGGGGTCGTGGTGTAGACGCGGGTGCACACGCCACGACGCTGCGGGCTCCCCTTCAGAGCCGCGGTCTTGACCTTGGCGATCTTGTCCCGGCGGCCCTTGCGGACCAGCTGCTGAATGGTTGGCATCTAGGAGGCTTTCTGTGTTGAACGTTCGGGTGTTCGGGGTGCTGCGGGCGACGTCACGTCTTCGTAGTACGACGTCTTCGTAGTGCGGTTGTACCCGGCCGCACTACCCCGCGGCCGCGTGTGTCGCATGCGCCCGGCAGCGGCTTTCTTCGATGCGCCGTGGACATGCGAATTTGCCCGGCATCCCTTTACTTACGTCAGGCGCCGTAAGCCGCCAGGCACGAGCTCCCACGATACCCGTCGCCGGTCTGGCGGGTCAAAGCGGCGACCGTCATCTCAGGCATCGCCCGCCGCGACGTGCCCCTCGGTGCGCTTTTCCAGGCTCGCCGCCAGGCGCAGCACCATGTCGGAGAACAGCGCATCGGTGTCGATCTCGTCCATCACGCCGGTCATCTCCAGCAGCACGAACCCGTGCAGAGCGGACCAGAACTCCAGCGCCGCGTGGAAGGCCTCGTCACCGTCGAGGCCGTAGGAGGTCAGCACGGCGATCACCGGTGCGGACGCGCTCCTGGTCGCCGAGGTGTACTCGGGGTCGTCACCGCCCAGCGGCATCCGGGTGAACGCCGAGTATCGGCCGGGGTGGTGGTGCGCGTAGCTGCGGTAGGCGCCCGCCATGACCAGTACCGCGTCGTCGCGGCAACGCCCCTCGCCGACCCGGTTCAGCATGACGATGATGTCGTCGATGACCCGGATCCGCACCGCGCGCCGCAGGTCTTCGAGGCTGTGCACGTGGTTGTACAGCGAGGGACCTTTGGTCCCCAGCTGCGTCGCGAGCGCGTTGATGGTCAGCGAGTCCCAACCCTCCCGGTCCAGGAAAGCCAGGGCGCCGTCGACGATGCCCTCCCGGCTCAGCTTCGCCGGCCGCGAGAGGGGCCTACCGCCCCTAGGGCGCCCGGCCGCCGGCGGTTCCGGCTGAGCTGCCATGCGGATGCCCTTCGATCTCGGTTGCTGCGGTCGACTAATGACTCTAGTGGGGTTCGTGACTGTAGTGGCGAGTCGGTGAATGCGAAGAGTCCTGTCATCGGTCAGCAGACTGCACGTAGTCTCGATCGTGCAGATTCGCCCGTGAACAAGGGGGCCAGCAGTGCACCGGACAGCCGTCACCGCGGCATTGGCAACGTGCGTGGTCACCCTCGCCGCCGTCCCAGCCGCGCCGCCCCCGGCCGCGCAGGCCAAGAACGGCGACACCCATGTCATCGGGGAAGGCGTCGAGCAGACGGTCGACTGCAACGACGCGACGCTGGTGGTCAACGGCAACCGCAACGTCGTCAACGCACTGGGAAGCTGCTACGCCGTGACGGTCATGGGCTCGGGCAACACCGTCGTTGCCGACACCGTCACCCACGACATCACGGTCTACGGATCAGACGAGACGGTGTTCTTCCACCACGGCTCGCCGTTCCTCTGGGACCGCGGCCGTGAACTGGGCATGGTAAACCGTCTCCAGCAGGTGCCCGCCTGAAGACATAGCGACTGCCACCCGGATTGTCGTCAACGAGCGAGGAGAACCCAGCAGCGATGCGCGCCCACGTCACCGACCACCCCCTCCGGCTGGGCGCGCTCGCCCTGGCCCCGGCCGTCGCCGCCGCCGTGCTGGCGGGCTGCAGTGCGACGGCCAATCCACCCGGAACCTCCACCTCGGCGACGACGTCGAGCAGTCCGGCCTCGACGACGGGCGGCGGGGCCGCGCCGACGAGCACGTCCAGCGGCAGCACCGCCTCCGTGGAGATCGGCAACACGCTGAACTACGGGTCCATGGGGACGACGGCCACGCTGGACTGCGGTGACGGCAGGTCGCTCAATGTGGGCGGTTCCAACAACACCCTCACCGTCACCGGCACCTGCGAGACCGTGACCATCGGCGGCGCGGGCAACACGATCACCTTCGATAAGGTCAACACCCGCATCAGCGTGATCGGCCTGAACAACACCGTCACCTACAAAGACGGCAGCCCCAAGGTCGACAACTTCGGCACGGGCAACACCATCAACACAAGCGGCTGAGCCATTCAGCTCGCCGGGGCGCCGTGGCGTCCGGCGCCCGCGGCGAACCGTCCGGCCCCTTCGTCGGCCTCCGCCGCGACCCGGGAGATGCTGGCGAATTCGAAGTCGATCGCCTCGGATTCCGTTGTCCCCCACTGGTGCAGCGCCGAGAGCCGGTCCGAGCGCAGGCACTGCTGCGGCAGCGCAGCGAGCTGGGCCGCCAACTCCTCGGCGGCCTGTCTGCCCTGACCTTTGGGCACGACCCGGTTGGCCAGCCCGATTTTCAGCGCCTCGTCGGCGGGCACGGCCCGCCCGGTGAGGATCATGTCCATCGCACGGCTGTGCCCGATCAGCCGTGGTAGTCGCACGGTGCCCCCGTCGATGAGCGGGACGCCCCAGCGCCGGCAGAACACCCCGAACACGGCGTCCTCCTCGGCCACTCGCAGATCGCACCAGATCGCCAGCTCGAGGCCCCCCGCGACGGCGTAGCCACTGACCGCCGCGATCACCGGCTTGGAGAGCACCATCCGCGTCGGACCCATCGGGCCGGGACCACTGCGGTGCACGGCATTCGCCTCGGGAGTTCCGAAGGCTTTCAAATCGGCTCCGGCGCAAAAGGTTCCACCATCACCCCACAGCACTGCCACCGACGCAGTGTCGTCGCGGTCGAATGCGTCGAACGCCGCGTAGAGCGCTGCGGCCGTCGGGCCGTTGACCGCGTTGCGCGCCGCCGGGCGGTCGATGATCACCGTGGTCACCGCGCCGTTGCGCTCCACCCGCACCGGATCGTTCATGTCACCTCCATGAGTCGGGTCGCCTCGCGCCGTTGCGCCAGTTCGGTGGCGAAGTTGAGGTAGGCGGCGCGCAGCCGCGCGCCCGGCCAGTCGGCCGGCAGCAGTTCCTCGGGCAGCACCGGGTCGGCCAGCAGATGGCGCACCATCGCCGCGGCCACCATGAAACGGCCGGGAACGCCGGTGGCAGCAGCCATCTCGCCGAGCAGCCGGTGGCCGCTGTCCGACCAGGCGGGGAGGTCCCACAGCTTGCGGGCCAGCTCGGCCGGCGCCGGGTCGCGAGCCGTGAGCACCCGGCCTCGACGCAGCGTCTCCGGGCCGAGATCCGGATCGAGATTGTCCGGCCGCATCCACACCCCTTCGCGAAGCTCGCCGAAGCGCTTGTGGTGCATGGTCGTTCGCAGCGCGGCCCGAGTGCGGGCATCGGTGCCCACGGTGGTGACGATCAGCGTCAGCCAGTCCCCGCGCCAGGCCCGGGTTTGGGGGCGCATGGCGTCGTCCTGGCGGCGCTGGCGGGCCAGCAATCGTTTCGAGAGCCGGTAGCCATCGGCCGAGCGGATCAGGTCACCGTTACCGACCATGCGGGTCAGTGCCACCCGCAATGTGGTCTCCTTGATGCCGAAATCAGCCGTCAGCCCGATCAGCTCGCCGGCGGTGGCGCAGGCGGGATGGGCGCCCAGCAGCACGGACAGCACCACCGAACGGGCCGTCAGGTTCGCCATGGGCTACACCCCGGAGGCTCTGCGGCCGTGGTCGCCGAAAGGCTCGTCACGATGCCGGACCGCGTCGCGGAAGCCGTGCTCGACGGCGTCGGCAACGAAGCCATGCCCTTCGGGGGTGTGCCGGGCGACGCCGTCGAACACGGTGCTGACCATCCTGCTGGTGGCCACACCCTGTTGCAGCAGCGCGGAATTCAATGCGAGCTTGGCCATGATGAGCTGGTTGACCGGGACCGCGGCGATCCTCTGCACCAGCCGCTCGGTGCGCTCGTCGAGGTCCGCGGGTTCCGGCGCCTCGATCGCCAGGCCCCATTCGGCGGCCTGCGCGCCGGTGATGCAGTCACCGGTGAACAGCAGCCGCTTGGCGCGCTGGTCGCCGAGCCGGTGCGCCCACAGGCCGGCCGCGGGGATGCCCCACACGCGGGTGGGCGGGTAGCCGATCTTGGCGTCGGCCGCGGCGATGACCTGGTCGGCGTGCAACGCGATGTCGGTGCCGCCGGCCACGCAGTAGCCGTGGATCTTGACCACCGTCGGCTTGTCGGCGTGCATCAAAGACGAGAAGCCGCGCACGAACCGACTCATCATCTGATAGTCGACCGTCGGGTCCCACGGCTGGTTCGGCAGGTGGTTGATGGCTTGCACCTTGCCGTCGAGCACAGTGCCCGCATACACGCCGGTGCCGCCGGCCGAGCCGGTCCGGTCGGCGTAGGCGGACAGGTCGAAGCCGGCGCAGAAACCCTCCCCGCGACCGGACACCAGGATCACGTGCACGCCGGGATCGAGGTCGGCCCGTTCGACAAGCGCAGACAGCTCCAGCGGAGTGTCGGCGACGATCGCGTTGCCTTTTTCGGGTCTGTTGAAGGTGATCCGCGCGACCCGGTCGGTGACCTCGTAGGTCATTGTCTTCAGGTCCTCGAAGTCGACCGGCCTGATTGCGTGAGTCATGCTGCGGCTCAACCCTTGACCAGGGCGCGCTCCAGGATGGGTGAGACGTCGAGCCCGGCGGGCATGGTGCCGAAAGCGCCGCCCCACCGGCCGTCGAGCCGCGTGGTCAGGAAGGCCTCGGCGACCGCGGGGTGCCCGTGGCGCACCAGCAATGCGCCCTGCAGAGCCAGGCAGATGTCCTCGGCGACCTTACGGGCGCGGTAACCGATGGTGTCGAGGTCGCCCAACTCACTGCGCAGACGCTCGACGTGGGCGCGCAGCCGCGCGTCCTGGGTGGCACCATTCTCGAGTTCACTGAAGAGCACCTCGACGGATTCGGGGCGAGTCGCCATGGCACGCAGCGTGTCCAGCGCGCTGACGTTGCCCGAACCCTCCCAGATCCCCATCAGCGGCGCCTCGCGGAACAGCCGCGGCATCCCGGACTCCTCGACGTATCCGTTGCCGCCCAGGCATTCCAGCGCCTCGGCGGCGTGCGGGGTGGAACGTTTGCACACCCAGTACTTGCTGGCCGCCAGGCCGATACGGCGGAAGAGCGCCTCGGTCGCATCGCCGCGCACCGCTTTGTCGGTGGCGCCGGCCATCCGCATCGCGACCATGGTTGCGGCCTCGGCCTCGACCGCCAGGTCGGCGAGGACGTTGCGCATCAGCGGCTGGTCGATCAGGTACTCGCCGAAGGCTTTCCGGTGCTGGGCATGGTGCACCGCGCGGGTCACGCCGGTGCGCATGCTGGTCGCGCTGCCCAGGGTGCAGTCCAGCCGGGTGAGGTTGACCATCTCGATGATGGTCGGGACGCCGCGGCCCTCTTCCCCCACCAGCCATGCCACCGCGCTGTCGTATTCGACCTCGCTGGAGGCGTTGGCGCGGTTGCCCAGCTTGTCCTTGAGTCGTTGCAGGAACATCCGGTTGAGGGTTCCGTCGGGAAGAATGCGGGGCAGCAGGAAACACGACAACCCGCCCGGTGCTTGCGCGAGAACCAGGAAGATGTCGCACATCGGCGCCGAGGTGAACCACTTGTGACCGGTGAGGCTGTAGGTGCCGTCACCGTTGGGGGTGGCCTGGGTGGTTCCGGCACGGACGTCGGATCCGCCCTGCTTCTCCGTCATCGACATACCCGCGGTGATACCCGGCTTGAAGGTGGCCAGTTTCAGTTCCGGGTCGTAGTCGCGACTGGTGAGCAACGGCTCGTAGACCGCTGCCAGTTGCGGGTTGTGGCGCAGCGCCGGAACGACGGCATAGGTCATCGAGATCGGGCAGACGTGGCCGGGCTCGCAGTTCCACGCCGACATCTTGGCCGCACGGACGACGTGAGCGCCCGGACGTTCGTCGGACCACGGTGCGGCATGCAGACCGTGGGCGATCGCGGCGCGCATCAACTCGTGGTACGCCGGGTCGTACTCCACCTCGTCGACGCGGAACCCGTACCGGTCGTGGGTGTGCAGGATCGGCCGGTTGCGTTCGGCCAGCTCGCCCCAGCGCTGCCCCTGTTCGGATCCGGACAGTACGCCGACCTCGTTGACCTCGTCCACGCCCCATTGCCCACCCTCGCGGATAAGCGCTTCCACGAGGACCGGGAGAGCGGCGGGGTTGTAGTTCTCCAGGGGCGGAACCTGGTTGGTGACGACGTGGGTGTCTGGCATGCGGGTAGTATTACATTTTTCCAACAACTGCACAAGACATGTAATGACGGTTCGTTCGGGAAGCCGACATCGGTCGCGAGCGTCAGCGCTGAACCGATGCACGTTCGAGAATCGGATCCAGGTCCAAATCCACGGGTAACGTCCCGTACGCGCCACGCCGCCGCCCGCCCATCCGGGAGGCCAAAAACGCCTCGGCGACCGCAGGATGACCGTGGCCTACCAGAAGCGTGCCTTGCAGCGCCAGGCAGATGTCTTCGGCCACGCTGCGAGCACCCCACTCCAGAGGTACGGATCCCCCGAGGCGCTCCCGCAACCGGCGCACATGGGCGTCCAAGCGCGGATCCTGCCCGGCGGTCGTCGACAAGTCGTCGAACAGCACCTCGACAGATTCCGGTCGCGTGGCCATCGCACGGAGCGCGTCCAGGGCGGTCACGTTGCCCGAACCCTCCCAGATCCCCATCAACGGAGCCTCGCGGTAGAGCCGCGGCATGCCAGACTCCTCGACATAGCCGTTGCCGCCCAGGCACTCCATCGCCTCGGCCACCTGCGGGGTGGCTTGTTTGCACACCCAGTACTTGCTGGCCGGCAGGCCGATCCGGAGCAGCAGCGCCTCGGTCTGATCGCCGCGCACCGCGTTGTCGGTGGCCCCGGCCATCCGCATCGCGACCATGGTTGCAGCCTCGGCCTCGACGGCCAGGTCGGCGAGCACGTTGCGCATCAGCGGCTGGTCGATCAGGTAGGCGCCGAAGGCCTTTCGGTGCTGGGCGTGGTGAACGGCCTGGGTGAGTCCAGTGCGCATGTTCGTCGCGCTGGCCAGCACGTTGTCCAGTCGGGTGAGGTTGACCATCTCGATGATGGTGGGCACGCCGCGACCCTCCTCGCCCACCAGCCACGCGATCGCGCCGTCGTATTCGACCTCGCTGGAGGCGTTGGCGTGGTTGCCCAGCTTGTCCTTGAGCCGCTGCAGGAACATCCGGTTGCGGGTGCCGTCGGGAAGGATGCGCGGCAGCAGGAAACACGACAACCCGCCCGCTGCCTGCGCCAACACCAGGAACACATCAGACATCGGCGCCGAAGTGAACCACTTGTGCCCGGTCAGGCTGTAGCTGCGGTCGGCATTGGGGACGGCGTGCGTGGCGTTGGTACGCACGTCCGAACCTCCCTGCTTTTCGGTCATCGACATGCCCGCGGTGATGCCACGCTTTGCCGCGGGAACCAACGACTGCGGGTCATACTCGCGGCTGGTCAGCAGCGGCTCGTAAACCGCCGCCAGCTCGGGATTGTGGCGCAGCGCCGGTACCACGGCATAGGTCATCGCCATCGGACATCTGGTGCCGGGTTCAGCCGTCCACGCCGCGGTCTTGGCCGCACGCACCACATGCGCACCCGGTCTGGGGTCCGCCCACGGCGCAGCAAACAGCCCATGGGAGATGACCGCGCGCATGAGCTCGTGGTAGGCGGGGTCGTACTCCACCTCGTCGACGCGGTACCCGAAGCGGTCGTGGGTGTGCAGGACCGGCCGGTTGCGGTCGGCGAGCTCGCCCCAGCGCCGAGCCTCGCGGGTGGACGAGAGCGCCCCGACCTGGTTGACCTCGTCCAGACCCCACTGGCCGCCTTCGCGGATCAGGGCCTCGACAAGCACCGGGGACATCGCGGGGTTGTAGTCCTCCAGGGGCGGAACCTGATTGATGACGGCGTGGGTATCTGACATGCGGGCAGTATTACATTTTTCCGACAACCGAACAATAAATGTAACATAAAGTTCGTGGCCCGGACTTTTCGCGCTGCCTCGGGTAGGTGCGCCCCAACGCCGCGGAAAGCCGTCGGGGCACAACCCGCGGCCGGCGCCCCCGTTCCACGATGCCGCCTCCGCACGCTGCGGAACCGGACGTCACCCGGCGGCCGGAGAACGCGGGACCACCTTGTTCTTGTTGGTCGTCTTATCGTCCCGCCCCTTGGCCGCAGCCGCGCTGATCACCCGGCCCGCCAAAGTGCCGAGTAGCGTCTCGCCGAACAGCATGGTTCCGGGCATGCCCGCCGTCTCTGCTGCGGCGGTGACCGGCAGCGTCGCCGCAGTGGCCTCCGCACCCTGGGCGGCGGTCACCGTCCAGGTGGGCGGTATCGACAGCGCGCCCACGTTGCTCGCCCGACCCATCACCGCCGAGGCCGACGAGACGCCCGACGACGTCGGGATCCCGAAAATGGGGTCGAACGGGCCGATGCCCTGGGCGAAGTCGCGCAGCGCGCTGGTGCGGAAACCGGTGAGCCGCGACGCCAGTGCGATGAGACGCCAGGCTTCGTCGTTCACCGACAGCGCCGAGGTGCCCCCTTCCAGACCGTACGTGGAGATCGGCTGTCCGGCGATGGTCGGCACAACGCCCGACGACGGGGCCGCGGAGTTCGATGCGGCTGCCGGCTGCGCCAGGACGTTGCCAAGCCCGGCAACGGTGTTGGCGCGACCGGCGCCGGCCTGTGCCAGCGTCGCGGACTGGGCGACCGATCCGGTCGGATTGGTGGTCCGCGGTGCCGGGTGGAATGGAGCCACCTGCGATGCCGCCGCTGACGAGCCCGCATACCCGTACATGACTGCAGCGTTGTGCGCCCACATCTCGTCGTAGTCAGCTTCGGCGGCCGCGATCGCCGGGCTGTTCTGACCGAAGAAGTTTCCCGCGATCAGCGCCGCCACCTCGACGCGATTGGCTGCGATCAGAGGCGGGGGAACCGTCATCGCGAAGGCCGCTTCATAGGCCGCCGCGGCCGTCTTGGCCTGCTCGGCAGTCTGCTCGGCCTGCGCGGCGGTGCCCTGCAGCCAGGCGAGGTAGGGGCCGGCGGCGCGGGCCATCGCGGCCGACGATGCTCCCTGCCACCCCGAACTGGTCAGGTTGGCGATCACCGCCCGGTACGCCGCCGCCGCGAAATTGAGTTCGTCGGCCAAATGCTCCCACGCCGTCGCGGCGGCAAGCAGCGGCGCCGCTCCCGGACCGGTGTACAGGCGCCCGGAGTTGACCTCCGGGGGCAGCGCTCCAAAATCCATTCTGTAGGTCCTCTCTTCGTCAACTTCTGGTTCCTGAGCGGCCCGCCCGTTCGGAGGACTGGTTGTGCACCAGCGCCGGTTTGGTTTTCGGGTGCACCGGGTCGCGGGATTCGTTGGACAGCGCGGCCATCAACCCCTGGCTGAAAGTGCTGCCCGACATCGATTCCGGCGGCGTGGGCGAGGCGGCTCCGGCGACCGTAACGAACTCCGTCGACGACGACGCCGCGGCTGGGCTGAACACCGCTGGCTCGCGGGCCCAACTCACCGGCACCGACAACGGTCCGGCTGCTGCGGCCTGACCCATCGCCGCCGAAATCCGATAGGCCTGCTCGTGCCCGGCACCGAGCTTCTCGGCCTGGTGTCTGGCGAATTTCTCGGCCGCGGCGTCTCGCCGTTCGACGCTTTGCTTGATCCCTTGGATCCTGGTACCCAAGTTGACCTGGGAGTTTGCTCGGAATCCCGCGGTGGCGAGGAAGAACGCGTTCTGCCCGAGGAGCGTCGGACCCAGCAAACCTTCCACGCCGAAGACGGGTGACAAGCTCAGCAGCGGGGTCAAGCCGAACAGCGGCACACCCTGCGCGCCGGAAGCCGCCGCGGTCTCGGGCAGTTGCGGCAGACTCATCTCGAATCCGGGCAGAGCGGTTCGCCATGCCGCGCTCACGCTGCCGACGGTGTGAGCCACTGCGAAGGTCTGCTCGACCGGGTTGGTGGCCCGCGGCGGTGCGACGAAGGGTTGCAAGTTCGCCGACGCGCGGGTCGACGCCGCGGCGTAGCCGTACATCGCGGCGGCGTCCTCAGCCCACATCTGGGCGTATTGGGCCTCGGTCGCGGCGATCCCGGGGGTGTTCTGACCGAAGAAGTTGGTGGTGATCAGCGCCGACAACGTCGTCCGATTGACCGCGATCACCGGCGGGGGCACCGTCAACGCAAAAGCCGTCTCGAAGGCAGCCCCGGCTTGCTGAGCAGCCGCAGCGGTCCGCTCGGCCTGAGCCGCGGTGGCCAACATCCAGGCGATATGCCGGCCCGCCGCCGCGGCCAGCGCCGCCGAGGTCGGGCCCAGCCATGTGGTCGTGGTCAGGTCGCCGACGGCGGACATGTACCCGGCCGCCGTTACTTCCAACTCCGCAGCCAGCCCGTCCCATGCTGCTGCGGCGGCCAGTAGCGGCGCCGACCCCGGGCCGGCATACATCCGGCCCGAATTTACCTCCGGGGGCAGCGCCCCGAAATCCAACGTCAGCAACCTCCCGCACACCGAACCAGCCCCTACCGGCTCGCTGGGCCGCGTGAGAAGCGTTCGACAACGCAGAATAACCCGCCGTCGGGCGGTCAAACGTGCATCAAGAAACTTCCGACGTGTCTGTCAGACAGCTGCCAACCCGTGCTAGATCCGGCCCCCTGACTGCGTTGTTCAGCGCAGGGATTCGCGCAGGAAAGCGATGTCGCCCTTGCGGCCTTCGGCGGCGGTTTCCCAGATGACCGGCGCGTCCGCGGCTTTCACGGCCGCGACAAGATGCTCGGTGTCGATCTGGCCGCTGCTCAGGTTGGCGTGGCGCTCACGGCCCGAGCCGGCGGCGTCCCCGGAGTCGTTGCAGTGGACCAGGTCGATGCGACCGGTGATGGCCCTGAGCGTTGCCGCGTCGTCGCGCGGCTTGGGCGCCTTCCAGCTCTTGGGGTTGCCGAGAAAGATCTGCACCACGTCCGCGCCCTCGGCCGTTGCCGCGGCCAACGGGTCCGTCGGGCTGACATGCGAACCGATGGCACGTCGGCCAGTGTATTGAGCCCCACCGGCGCGGAACGTCACGCCAGCGTGACGTCGGGACACGACGGCCACGCTGACGTGACGCTCGGCGTAACGCCTGACTACCGGTAGTCGCTGTACCCGTAGTCGTCCAGCGGAACCGCGGCGCCCGCGGCCTGGCCGAAGTCCGGGCTGTAGTACTGGTCCTCGTAGGACGGGATGGTGTACGCCGCCGCCCGGGCCTCCTCGGTGGGCTGCACCGCGATGTTGCGGTAGCGGTTGATGCCCGTACCGGCCGGGATCAGCTTCCCGATGATCACGTTCTCCTTCAGACCCTGCAGCTTGTCGCTGCGGCAGTTGATCGCCGCGTCGGTCAGCACCCGCGTGGTTTCCTGGAAGGACGCCGCAGAAAGCCATGAGTCGGTGGCCAGGCTCGCCTTCGTGATACCCATCAGCACCGGGCGGCCGGCCGCGGGCTCGGCGCCCTCGGCCACCACCCGGCGGTTCTCCGCCTCGAACTCCGCACGGTCGATCAGCGAGCCGGGCAGGAACTCCGTCGCGCCCGAGTCGATGATGGTGACGCGGCGCAGCATCTGCCGGACGATCACCTCGATGTGCTTGTCGTGGATCGACACACCCTGAGCGCGGTAGACCTCCTGGACCTCGCGGACCAGGTGGATCTGCACCTGGCGGGGGCCCTGCACGCGCAGCACCTCGTGCGGGTCGGCCGAGCCTTCCATGAGCTGCTGGCCCACCTCGACGTGGTCGCCGTCGGACAGCACTCGCTCGGAACCGTCCTCGTGCTTGAACACCCGCAGACGCTGCCGCTTGGAGAGCTTGTCGTAGACGACCTCCTCGCCGCCGTCGTCGGGGACGAGGGTGATCTTGTAGAAGCGCTCTCCGTCCTCGAGATGGACCCGCCCGGTGACGTCGGCGATCGGCGCCTTGCCGCGCGGCACCCGCGCCTCGAACAACTCCTGCACCCGGGGCAGACCGCCGGTGATGTCCTCACCCACCCCACCCTGGTGGAAGGTGCGCATGGTCAGCTGGGTCCCGGGCTCGCCGATGGACTGGGCGGCCACGATCCCGACAGCTTCCCCGATGTCGACCAGCTTGCCGGTCGCCATGGACCGCCCATAGCACGTCGCGCACACACCGGTGCCGGTGGTGCACGTCAGCACCGAGCGCACCTTGACCGACGTGATGCCCGCCGCCAGCAGGGCGTCGATCGACGGGTCGCCGAGGTCCTCGCCGCGGGCGATGACGACGTTGCCGGCCTCGTCGAGGGCATCGGCGCCCAGCGTCCGCGCGTACGCCGAGGTTTCGATGTACGGGTCGCGGATCAGCGTTCCGTCCGGCTGGCGCTCGGCCAGTTCGACGACGATGCCGCGCTCGGTCTGGCAGTCGTGCTCTCGCACGATGACGTCCTGGCTGACGTCCACCAGACGACGGGTCAGGTAACCGGAGTCAGCGGTGCGCAACGCGGTGTCTGCCAAGCCCTTTCGGGCACCGTGGGTGTTGATGAAGTACTCCAGCACGGTCAGCCCCTCACGGAAGGACGACTTGACCGGACGCGGGATGAACTCACCCTTGGGGTTGGTCACCAGACCCTTCATGCCGGCCAGCGTTCGGGTCTGAGTGAAGTTACCCGTGGCGCCCGAGTCGACGATCGTGATGATCGGGTTGTCGCTGGGGTAGTGCTCGCGAAGCGCCTGCCCGACCTCGTCGGTGGCTTCCTTCCAGATCTCCACCAGCGCCTCGTTGCGCTCGTCGTGGTTCAGAGCACCACGCTGGAACTGCTTTTCGAGCTTGTCGGCGCGCTCCTCGTAATGGTCGAGGATCTCCTTCTTGCGCGGCGGCACCAGCACGTCGGCCATCGAGACCGTGACGCCGCTTCGGGTCGCCCAGTAGAAGCCGGCGTCCTTGAGCTTGTCGACGGTCTGCGCGACCACGATCATCGGGAAGCGCTCGGCCAGGTCGTTGATGATTGCGGCCTGCACCTTCTTGTGCATCTGCTTGTTCACGAACGGATAGCCGTG
Source organism: Mycobacterium sp. THU-M104 (assembly GCF_049197365.1). NCBI lineage: Bacteria > Bacillati > Actinomycetota > Actinomycetes > Mycobacteriales > Mycobacteriaceae > Mycobacterium > Mycobacterium sp. THU-M104. The sequence goes on along the minus strand of NZ_JBMIOP010000104.1, from coordinate 53,885 downwards.
CGGCAGCAGTTCGTTGAACAGCACGCGGCCCAATGTGGTCTCGGCGGTCCAGGCATCGCCCGACCGCCAGCCGTTGACGCCGAACAACTCGGCCTCGATCTCGGCCGGCGGACGCAGCTGCGTCAGCCGCACCTTGATCTTGGCCCGCACCGACAGCACGCCGCGGTCGAACGCCATGATGGCCTCGGCCGGCGAGCAGTACACGCCCACCTCCGGACGGTCCTTCGCAGCCGCAACGTATTCGCCGGCTTCGCCGTCGATCTCGGTGGTCAAGAAGTACAGCCCGGTCACCATGTCGAGTCGCGGCATGGCCAGCGGGCGGCCGGACGCCGGCGACAGGATGTTGTTGGACGACAGCATCAGGATGCGCGCCTCGGCCTGCGCCTCCGCGGAAAGCGGCAGGTGTACGGCCATCTGGTCGCCGTCGAAATCGGCGTTGAACGCCTCACATACCAACGGGTGCAGCTGAATCGCCTTGCCTTCCACCAGCATCGGCTCAAAAGCCTGGATACCCAGGCGGTGCAGCGTGGGCGCGCGGTTCAGCAGCACCGGGTGCTCGGCGATGACCTCTTCGAGCACGTCCCACACCTGCGGACGCTGACGCTCCACCATCCGTTTGGCGCTCTTGATGTTCTGCGCGTGGTTGAGGTCGACGAGCCGCTTCATCACGAACGGCTTGAACAGCTCCAGCGCCATCAGCTTGGGCAGACCGCACTGGTGCAGCTTGAGCTGCGGGCCGACCACGATGACACTGCGGCCCGAGTAGTCGACGCGCTTGCCGAGCAGGTTCTGACGGAACCGGCCCTGTTTGCCTTTGAGCAAGTCGCTCAGCGACTTCAGCGGGCGGTTGCCCGGCCCGGTGACCGGGCGGCCGCGGCGGCCGTTGTCGAACAGCGCGTCGACGGACTCCTGCAGCATCCGCTTCTCGTTGTTGACGATGATCTCGGGCGCACCAAGGTCGATCAGCCTCTTGAGCCGGTTGTTGCGGTTGATCACCCGTCGGTACAGGTCGTTGAGGTCCGACGTGGCGAACCGGCCACCGTCGAGCTGCACCATCGGACGCAGCTCCGGCGGGATCACCGGCACCGCGTCGAGCACCATACCCATCGGCGAGTTGCCCGACTGCTGGAACGCGGCGACCACCTTGAGCCGCTTGAGGGCGCGAAGCTTCTTCTGCCCCTTACCGTTTCGGATGACATCCCGCAGGATTTCGGCTTCGGCGTCGATGTCGAAGTTCTCGATCAGCTTCTGGATCGACTCCGCACCCATCGCGCCCGTGAAGTACTCGCCGTAGCGGTCGACGATCTCGCGGTAGAGGTTCTCGTCGACGATCAGCTGCTTGGGCGCCAGCTTGGTGAAGGTGTTCCAGATCTCCTCCAGCCGGTCCAGCTCACGCTGGGTACGGTCACGGAGCTGGCGCATCTCCCGCTCGCCCCCGTCGCGCACTTTGCGCCGCGCGTCGGCTTTGGCGCCCTCGGCCTCCAGCTCGGCCAAGTCGGCCTCGAGCTTCTGTGCCCGCGCCTCGAGGTCGGCGTCACGCTGGTCCTCGACGGCCTTGCGCTCCACCATCATCTCGGCCTCGAGCGTCGACAACTCGTTGTGCCGCATTTCTTCGTCGACCGAGGTGATCACGTAGGCCGCGAAGTAGATGATCTTCTCGAGATCCTTCGGGGCCAGGTCGAGCAGGTAACCCAACCGCGACGGCACGCCCTTGAAGTACCAGATGTGCGTGACGGGCGCGGCCAACTCGATGTGGCCCATCCGCTCGCGGCGCACCTTGGCGCGGGTCACCTCGACGCCGCAGCGCTCACAGATGATGCCCTTGAACCGGACGCGTTTGTACTTGCCGCAGTAGCACTCCCAGTCGCGAGTCGGTCCGAAGATCTTCTCGCAGAACAGGCCGTCCTTCTCCGGCTTCAGCGTCCGGTAGTTGATCGTCTCCGGCTTTTTGACCTCGCCGTAAGACCATTGCCTGATGTCCTCCGCGGTGGCCAGACCGATGCGGAGTTCATCGAAGAAGTTGACGTCGAGCACGTAACTCCCTTTCCCCTTGCGGGATTAATTACCGACTTGGTTACGCAAAATCCTCAACAGATGCGGATTCGTTGCGCGACAGGTTGATTCCTAGATTCGCCGCGGCCCGCTCCAGGTCTTCGTCCTCGCCTTCGCGCAGCTCGATCGCCGCACCGTCGGACGACAGCACCTCGACGTTGAGGCACAGCGACTGCAGCTCCTTGAGCAGCACCTTGAACGACTCGGGGATGCCGGGTTCGGGAATGTTCTCGCCCTTGACGATCGCCTCGTAGACCTTGACCCGGCCGACGGTGTCGTCGGACTTGATGGTCAACAGCTCCTGCAGCGTGTAGGCGGCGCCGTAGGCCTGCATGGCCCAGCACTCCATCTCGCCGAACCGCTGACCACCGAACTGAGCCTTACCGCCCAACGGCTGCTGGGTGATCATCGAATACGGGCCGGTGGAGCGGGCGTGGATCTTGTCGTCCACCAAGTGGTGCAGCTTCATGATGTACATGTAGCCGACCGTGACCGGGTACGGGAACGGTTCGCCGCTGCGCCCGTCGAACAACCTCGCCTTGCCGTCACCGTCGACCAGCACTTCACCGTCGCGGTTGGGCAGCGTGGACGAGAGCAGGCCCTGCAGCTCCTCCTCCTTGGCGCCGTCGAAAACCGGGGTCGCGACGATCTGGTCGGGCTCGGCGTGCAGCAACTCCTCGGGCAGGTTGACCGCCCAGGAGGGCGAACCCTCGATATTCCAGCCGGACTTGGCCACCCACCCGAGGTGGGTCTCCAGGATCTGGCCGATGTTCATCCGTCGCGGCACCCCGTGCGTGTTGAGGATGATGTCCACCGGGGTTCCGTCGGGCAGGAACGGCATGTCCTCGGCCGCCAGGATCTTGCCGATGACGCCCTTGTTGCCATGCCGTCCGGCCAGCTTGTCGCCGTCGGAGATCTTCCGCTTCTGGGCCACGTAGACACGCACCAGCTCGTTGACACCCGCGGCCAGCTCGTCGTCGTCCTCCCGGGAGAACACCCGGATGCCGATCACCTTGCCGGACTCGCCGTGCGGCACCTTCAGCGAGGTGTCGCGGACCTCCCGGGCCTTCTCCCCGAAGATCGCGCGCAGCAGGCGCTCCTCGGGAGTCAGCTCGGTCTCCCCCTTCGGGGTGACCTTGCCGACCAGGATGTCGCCGTCGCGGACCTCGGCGCCGATGCGGACGATGCCGCGCTCGTCGAGGTCGGCGAGCACCTCGTCGGAGACGTTCGGGATGTCCCGGGTGATCTCCTCGGCGCCCAGCTTGGTGTCACGGGCGTCGATCTCGTGCTCCTCGATGTGGATCGAGGTCAGCACGTCCTCCTCGACGAGGCGGTTGGACAGGATGATCGCATCCTCGTAGTTGTGACCCTCCCACGGCATGATGGCCACCAGCAGGTTCTTGCCGAGCGCCATTTCGCCGTTCTCGGTGCACGGGCCGTCGGCCAGCACCTGGCCGGCCTCAACCCGGTCGCCGGCGTCCACGATCGGCGACTGGTTGGCGCACGTGCCGTGGTTGGATCGCGCGAACTTGCGCATCCGGTAGGTGTGCCGGGTGCCGTCATCGGCCATCACGGTGATGTAGTCGGCGGAAACCTCCTCGATCACCCCGGCCTTCTCGGCGACGACGACATCGCCGGCGTCGATCGCCGCGCGCAATTCCATGCCGGTGCCCACCAGCGGCGCCTCGCTGCGCACCAGCGGAACCGCCTGGCGCTGCATGTTGGCGCCCATCAGGGCACGGTTGGCGTCGTCGTGCTCGAGGAACGGGATCATCGCGGTCGCCACCGACACCATCTGGCGCGGCGAGACGTCCATGTAGTCCACCTCGGACGAGGCGACGTACTCCACCTCGCCGGCCTTGCGCCGCACCAGCACCCGCGACTCGACGAACCGGCCCTTGTTCTCACCCTCGTCGGCGATCGGCGAGTTGGCCTGGGCGACCACGTGACGGTCTTCCTCGTCGGCGGTCAGGTAGTGGATCTCGTCGGTGACCACACCATCGACGACCTTGCGGTACGGCGTCTCGATGAACCCGAACGGGTTGACCCGGGCGTACACCGACAGCGACCCGATCAGGCCGATGTTGGGGCCTTCCGGGGTCTCGATCGGGCACATCCGGCCGTAGTGCGACGGGTGTACGTCCCGGACCTCGAGGCCCGCACGCTCACGGGACAGACCGCCCGGTCCCAGCGCCGACAGGCGGCGCTTGTGCGTCAGACCCGACAGCGGATTGTTCTGGTCCATGAACTGCGACAGCTGGCTGGTGCCGAAGAACTCCTTGATCGCGGCGACCACCGGCCGGATGTTGATCAGGGTCTGCGGCGTGATCGCCTCGACGTCCTGGGTGGTCATCCGCTCGCGGACCACGCGCTCCATCCGGGACATGCCGACCCGGATCTGGTTCTGGATCAGCTCGCCCACCGTGCGTAACCGGCGGTTGCCGAAGTGGTCGATGTCGTCGGTTTCCACCGGCACCTCGACCCCGCCCGGGACGGTCATGACCGCGGGCTGGCCATCTTGAGCGGCGTGGTGCAGGCGCACCAGGTACTCGATCGTGGCGACGACGTCCTCTTGGGTCAGCGTGGTCGACGACGTCTGGGCCGGCTGGGCGCTGAGCCCCAGCTTCTTGTTGACCTTGTAGCGGCCGACGCGGGCCAGGTCGTAGCGCTTCTCCTTGAAGAACAGGTTCTCCAGCAGGTTCTGCGCGGACTCCTTGGTCGGGGGTTCGCCCGGACGCAGCTTGCGGTAGATGTCCAGCAGCGCCTCGTCGGTGCCGGCGGTGCTGTCCTTCTCCAGCGTCGACATCATGATCTCGGAGAACCCGAACCGCTCGGTGATTTGCTCGCTGGTCCAGCCCAGCGCCTTGAGCAGCACGGTGACGGGCTGGCGGCGCTTGCGGTCGATGCGCACCCCGACGGTGTCACGCTTGTCGACGTCGAACTCCAGCCAGGCACCCCGGCTCGGGATCACCTTGACGCTGTGCAGCAGCTTCTCGGTCGACTTGTCGATGGTCTCGTCGAAATACACACCGGGTGAGCGCACCAACTGGCTGACCACCACGCGCTCGGTCCCGTTGATGATGAAAGTGCCCTTCTCGGTCATCATCGGGAAGTCGCCCATGAACACCGTCTGGCTCTTGATCTCGCCGGTGTTGTTGTTGATGAACTCGGCCGTGACGAACAGCGGGGCCGCGTACGTCATGTCCTTGTCTTTGCACTCGTCGACCGGCGCCTTGACCTCGTCGAAGCGCGGGTCGGAGAACGACAGCGACATCGAGCCGGAGAAGTCCTCGATCGGCGACAGCTCGTCGAGGGCTTCTTCGAGGCCACCCTTGGGAGCGACATCGCCGCGCGCGAGCGCAGACTCCCGCCACCGCGGCGATCCGATCAGCCACTCGAACGAGTCTGTCTGAACGTCGAGCAGCCCCGGAACCTCAAGAGGTTCGCGCAGCTTGGCAAAGGAGATTCGGTCTGGCGCCCCGGGCACGGAGCCGTTCGAGGAACTTCCCTGCGAGGAACTTTGTGGGCGATCCGTCTTGTTCTGGCGGAAACCTGCCAAGATGCATCCTTCCAGCACCTCATGCGACTCACGTGGAACCGGCAGCCACCGGAACTGTTTGCCGCGACATTGTGTCGGTTATGCCGGCAAACGAACTGTCCAGATCTCACGCACGCAACTAGACAGTTGAGCCGCAAAGGGCGACTCAACCTAGAACCACAATGTCAGTGGCAGGTGAGGTGGGCAGGAAGTAGCCAGCGCAACGTCCAACAATAGCGCAGGGCCGCTCATTCCTCAACTGCCCATCAATCCCAGCCCTTCGGGACATCGGCGCTGACTGTCTCGACTTTCCCGTGGACACATGCTGACCAACAGATTGACCCGTTTGAGCCTCGTCGTCAAGGGGGCGAGGCGGCAAGTTGCGGCGAATTCTCGGCGAACCCGGCCGTGCCCTGCCCCTCAGCCGCCGAACTCGTGCGATTGGTACCTGTGGGTTCCCTCCAGGTCGTCGAGGATCGCGGCCTGAGCCTTCTTGGGCAGCGTGTGCAGCATCTCGCGCACCCGGGCCTGGCGACGTGACACCGCCTTGCGCTCCGGCATGCCGGGGGACGCCACGATCTGCGGCGGGACGCCCTCGATCTCCTCCACGCCACCGGCGTGCTGGCCGGCTTCGAATGCGGCCTGCTCCTCGGCCATGGTGGCTTCGTCCTTCTCCTCGGACATGCCGATGGGCCCGATCCGACGGCCGTTGAGGAACTGCCGCACAACCGGCTCGTCGCTGGTCAGCAGCACTTCACGAGGCCCGAACATGACCAGCTTGCGGCGGAACAACATGCCCATGTTGTCCGGGACGGTGCGAGCGATGTTGATGTTGTGCGTCACGATCAGCACGGTGGCGTCGATCTGGGCGTTGATGTCCAGGATCAGCTGGCTCAGGTATGCGGTTCGCACCGGGTCCAGACCCGAGTCCGGCTCGTCGCACAGGATGATCTGGGGGTCGAGCACGAGTGCCCGAGCCAGGCTGGCGCGCTTGCGCATACCGCCGGAGATCTCGCCGGGGAACTTCTTCTCGTCGCCGCCCAAGCCCACCAGCTGCAGCTTCTCCATGACGATGTCACGGATTTCGCTTTCTTTCTTCTTGGTGTGCTCGCGCAGGGGGAACGCCGCGTTGTCGAACAGGTTCATCGACCCGAACAGCGCACCGTCCTGGAACATCACGCCGAACAGCGTGCGGATCTCGTACAGCTCGCGCGCCGAGCACTGCATGATGTCGGTGCCGTCGATGACGATCGAGCCGCGCTCCGGGCGCAACAGCCCGATGAGGGACTTCAGAAAGACGGACTTTCCGGTACCCGACGGCCCGAGCAGGACGCTGACCTCCCCGGGGGGAACGTCCAGTGTCACGTCTTCCCAGATCCTCGAGGCGCCGAAGGACTTGGTCAATCCGTTGACCTCGATCGCAACGCCCATGGGAAATCCTTCCGTCCTCGGGGTGTGCCCACCACCTGCCGATTCGTGTGGTTTGAGTCACTGTAGCGCACGCCCGGGGTGTGGCATCGCCGTTGCGCAGCCCCGCATCAGGTCTCGCAACGGTCCGCGATGGGTGCCTGAGCACACGAAACCCCCGGAACATGCGGTTCCGGGGGTTTTCGCGCGGGACTTACTTGACGGTGACGGTGGCGCCGGCGGCCTCGAGCTTGGCTTTGGCCTCGTCGGCGGCCTCCTTGGCGACCTTCTCCAGCAGCGGCTTGGGCGCGGCGTCGACCAGGTCCTTGGCCTCCTTGAGGCCCAGACCGGAGACGATCTCGCGGACGACCTTGATCACGCCGATCTTCTTGTCGCCGGCACCCTCGAGGATGACGTCGAACTCGGTCTGCTCCTCGGCGGCTTCGGCGGGCGCACCACCGCCGGCCGGGCCTCCCGCGGCGACGGCGACCGGGGCGGCCGCGGTGACCTCGAAGGTCTCCTCGAACTTCTTGACGAAGTCCGAGAGTTCCAACAGGGTCATTTCCTTGAACGCGTCGAGCAGTTCGTCGCTGGACATCTTTGCCATGGTGCGGGTCCTTCCTGGTTTCGGTTTGGGGGTTTATTCGGCTTCGGCCGGAGCCTCAGAAGATTCCGTGGGGGCTTCCGAAGCTGATGGTGACGCCGGTGCCGCAGCCGGCTCGGCAGCCGACTGCGAGGCCTTCTTCTCCTGCAGCGCCGCCGCGAGCCGGGCGATCTGCGAGGCCGGCGCGTTGAACAGTCCGGCCGCCTTGGCGAGGTTGCCCTTCATGGCGCCGGCCAGCTTGGCCAGCAACACCTCGCGGGACTCGAGGTCGGCGATGCGCTCGACTTCGGCGACCGTCAGCGCGCGGCCGTCCATGTAGCCGCCCTTGATGACCAGCGCCTTGTGTTCCTTGGCGAAAGTCTTGATCGCCTTGGCGGCGTCGACAGGTTCGCCGGTGACGAACGCGATAGCCGTCGGGCCTACGAAGAGCTCGTCGAGACCCTCGATCCCAGCCTCCGACGCAGCCCTCTTGATCAGCGTGTTCTTCGCGACCGAATAGGTGCTCGACGCGCCCAGCGACCGGCGCAGCTCGGCCAGGTTGGCCACCGTCAAACCGCGGTATTCGGTGATCAGGGTAGCTGTCGAGCCCCTGAAGTGCTCGACGATGTCTGCAACGGCGGTGGCCTTGTCAGCCCTGGCCATGCATGCCTCCTGGTGTGATCGTGTCCCTGGTGATCCACCAGAAGAACAACGAACGCCCCGGCGCAGCAGCGGCCGGGGCGTCACGTGTGCACCGGCGATCGCCGGCGATGATGCCTCGTCCCCCCTGCGCGGGCCGCCGGGATGCTCCCGGGCCTTCGACCGATTTCTCGGTGACCGACGGTCTTTGGTGGATCGGCCATCAGGATAGCCTGATCACCCACTGTCGGCCAAAACGGGCGCGATGGGCCGAGCCGACTCGCGGCCACGAAGGGCGTCGAGCGTTCAGGGCGTCGAGAGTGAAGCCAGGGCGGCGACACGCCGAGGGCCGCCGCCCTGAGTTCACAACGAAACTCACCCCGCGGCGTAGGGCCGTTCCAGCGTGGCGAGCCTGGCAGCGCCGACCAGGCCGGCCTCCCCATCCAGCTCCGCGGGCACCACCCGCAGGCGGGCCAGGAACTCCAGCCCGGTGTAGTCGGCCAGCGCCGCACGCAACGGGTCGAACAGCAGGGGACCCGACCTCGCGACCCCTCCCCCGACGACGACGAAGTCCAGGTCGCACACCGCGGCCACCGAGGCGATGACTGCAGCCAGTGCGGTGGCGCCCCTGCGAAAGGCCCGCTGCGCCACCGGGTCCCCGGCCGCTGCCGCGGCGGCGAGGCCCCGCGCGCCGGTACCGGGCGGCGCGGGCCAGCCGTGTGTCCGCGCCCAGCGCACCATCGAGGGTCCTGACGCCACGGTCTCGACGCAGCCGTGGCCGCCGCACGTGCAGGGCCGCCCGTGCTGTTCGACCACCACGTGGCCGACGTGTCCGGCATTACCGGTGCGCCCGACGTAGGGCATGCCGCCGAGCACCAGTCCGCCGCCCACGCCGGTGGAAACCACCATGCCCAGCATGAAACGCGCGCCACGCCCCGCACCCCGCCAGTGCTCGCCCAGGGCCATGCAGATGCCGTCGCCGCCCAACCGCACCCGCGCGCCAGGGATTCCGGGCAGCAGGGCCGCGACCCTGTCGCGTAGCGGGAACCGCTCCCAGCACGTGATGTTGATGGGGCTGACGGTTCCGCGGTCCAGGTCGACGGGGCCGGCCGACGCGATGCCGACGGCGCCGACGGGAGCGTCGGCCACGCGCTGCACGTCGGCGATCGCCGCGGCGACGGCGCCCCACACGCCTTCGGCGACACCGTCGGTGGGGGTGGGGCGCACCACGGTGTGCACCAGCGCGCCGGTGGCATCGGCCAGTCCGGCGGCGATCTTGGTGCCCCCGATGTCCAGGCAGAGGGTGTACATGGCGCTCAGTGCCGCTGGGTGTTGTCGGGTTGGCGCGGATCCCCGGGATGCTCGTACCCGGGGCCCAGCCGGACCTTGTCGCCGGCGCGAAGAATAACACCGGCGGGCCCGTCAACCAGGTAGGCCACTACGCCAGGATCGGTGTCGCCGTCCACCGCCACCACACCTGACATCCTCGACCACCGGGGGCCGCGCCGCGGGGATTTCGACGCGGCCGATTTACGCCGGTATCGCGGCCATGTCGTGACAGTCAAAGCTGCGGCGTTTTGGCAAAGTCGATGGCAATGCGCGAGGCATGGTGGACGTTCCCGACACCGCGGAATCGTGCATGCGAACGACTCCTTTGATGCCCAACCCGTGTGGTGATGCCCAACCCGTGTGGGCGCCAGGGCTAGTTGATTGCCGGTGGTGGTTGGGGTTGGAATGGCTGGTACCACCACCATTGGGCGCGTTCCCCGGTGGGCCCGGGGCACGGCGGGACCGCCGGCGGGGCCCCAGTCGGTGGCCGGGCCAGCGATGCGCAGCTCATCGGCGCATCAGCGCTGTCGGTGACTTCAAGTTCGGTGGCGTCTCCGGTGATGGTGATGACGCCGCGATGGTGCGACCGGTGGTGGTAGGCACAAACCAGCACCAGGTTGGCCAGCTCGGTGGCACCGCCGTCCTCCCAGTGCCGAACGTGGTGGGCATGCAAACCCCGGGTGGCACCGCATCCGGGAACCACGCAGCTGCGATCGCGGTGCTCAAGTGCACGCCGCAACCGCCGGCTGATCTGGCGGGTTGATCGCCCGGCCCCGATGGGCTCACCATCACGTTCGAACCACACCTCGCAGGTGGCATCACAGGTCAGGTAACGCCGTTCAGAGGCGGTCAGCAGCGGGCCCAGGTGCAGCGCGGCGGCGCGCTGGGCGACATCGACATGCACGACCACGGTGGTGTGTTGGCCGTGGGGGCGGCGGGTGGCCTCGACATCCCAGCCGGTCTCGACCAGACGCATGAACGCATCAGCGGCGGCAGGAAACGGGGGGCGGTGATCCGATGCGCCGTGGCGGTCGCCGCACTCGTCGTGATCGCGCTTCCACTCGGCCACCAGCGCATCCAGGTGAGACTGCAGCGCGGCGTCGAACTTCGCCGCATCCACGTGCGGCAGTGTGATCCGCCAACAGGTGAGCTCCTCGCCGGTGGTTTTGGTGATCGAGGCCTGCGGTTGCGGGCGAGGACCGGGGTCGGGGTCGGGGTCGGGGCGCGGTTCGAGCTTGACCGCGGTGCGCAACTGGTTGACCGTCGCACTGGCCGCCAGCTGCGCATAGTGCTCATCGGAGCCGTCGGCGGCCCGCTGCGCAATCACCCCGACCTGATCCAACGACAGCCGGCCCTCCCGCATACCCCGAGCGCAGCGCGCAAACTCCTCCACCCGCCGCGCCACCGCAGTGATCGTATGCGCATTCGTCGAGGACACACCGAGTTTCCAGGCCACCAACGCCGCCACCGACCGCGCACCGGTGGCCCCCCACAACTGGTCGCGGTCCACCTCCGCGACGATCTCCACGATGCGCCCATCAATCGCATTGCGCTGACCGGCCAACTCCGCCAACTCCTCAAACAGCGCATCAAGACGCTCGGTCGGACTCACCTCCACGGCGTTGGTCGATGCGATTGCGGACATGCCCACATCATCACAGCCGGGTACGACAAGTCCGGGCCCACCGATCCGAGCGGGGCAACAGCTAGAGGACGATCGCTTTCGTGGACAGTCATCGAAGTGGATTGATTGTCTTCGAGGAGAAGTCTGTTCCGAGATCGACACATCGGACGCTCACTGCTGAGTTTAAGACCGAGGCCACTCAAAAGCGGTGTGGAACCGTGTACTTCAACCCAGCAATTGCGAACGTTTCCCGCTCCAAGTCACCACCAGTGCATCGCGCGCCCGGCTGCTGGCGACGTACAGCAATGAACGCTCACGCAACAGCGTTTCGTCACGTTCCTCGTCGGGCACCGAGCGCAACACCGCCGGCGACGGAACGTGTTTGTCATCGACGCCACACAGAATCACCCTGGAGAACTCCATCCCCTTGGCGCGGTGCATGGTCATCACCAGCGGGTGGCCGGGACCGGCGACGGTTTTGTCCAGGGCGCGGGCCGACACGCCGCGCTCGCCGAGGCCGCGGACAAACCGGTCGCGGTCGTCTTGGCTGCGGGTGAGCACCGCGATGTTCTCCGGTTCGACGTCACCCTCGTCCAGCCAGGCTTTGATCTTGGCAGCGACTTCGTCGAGTTCCTCGGTTTGGTTGTCGCAGTCGATCAGCTCCGGAGCGGGCCCGGTGCGCGCCGAGCGGTATTCGCGGGGACCGGGGTTTTGCGCAGCAGGGCTTCCAGCCACAGCCGGGCATCGCGGTAGCCGCTGGAGCCGTCGGCGATGACCTTGGCCTGTTTGGGGTCCTGCGGCTCGATTTTGTCCAGACTGGAGTAGAAGTCCGCGGTGGTGTCGGCGACCAGCTCGGACAGGCCACGCACCCGCACCAGCCAGCCGTCGGCGCCCCGCTCGGCGGAGGTGACCAGCCATTGCTCGTCGCGGATCACCACGATGGAGCCGGGGGCAATGTTGAGGTCTTCCGGCGGAGTCGTCTGCGTCTCTGCCGTAGTGGTCACGTGATCTCCAGGGTGCGGCGGCGGTTGGGGTTCATCGTCGGGCGCTCCGATCTCGCCAGCGGGATGAACGCTTCGAGGTCCATAGCCCGAAGGTTCTTGGCGTTGGACAGATCCCGCAGGCATGTCAACTGGTCCGGACATTTGGTCAGGGTTCCGTCTTCGTGGCGAATCGGCCGCACGACGGTCACAATCCAGTCGCGTGACTCCTTGTCGTGTCTGAGCCATCCTTCGGTCTGGCGCCGTAGACTGCGTGAAGCGCTTTGGCGGATCCGTAGTCTCGGCGTCGGCGGTCAGGGCATCGCAGAGCGGGTGGACCACGCCGTTCGGCACGTTCGACCACCCGAACGCATATCCAGGCATCACTTCGCCACCCGGTCGATGGCCGGAATGGCCCTCCGACCGAACCCATACCCATCTCGCCTCATCACTTCCATACCCCGCTCGGGGCCAATGTTAGGCGGGCCGTCGGACAATCGGACCGCGATCGCGGCGAAAGATGACCACCGCAGCCCGGTAAGCCTCGGCCGCGGTGAAGGGCTCGTTGCGTGCGCAGCGGTTGCGCACCTCGCGCAGCTCACCGGCGCGGTTCTGCGCGTGCCTCGGCAGGTCGCGGTCGAACGGAAAGCCCAGTTCGGGGAGGGGCTCGGTCGTGGCGCGCAGCATCAGCACCAGGTCGCGGTTGCGGTAGGCGCCGACCCGCCGGCCAGCCGCGAATGGACCACCACGAGCGTCGCGCGCACCTCGACGAAGTCAGCCTCGCCGAGTGCGCTGGTTGCTGCGCCAAGGTGGACCTCGAACAGTCTCATCAGGGCATCGTTGCCGATGCTTCCGCTATTGACAGCCGCGACGATGAACAGCTTCCTCGGTGAACCGGTGAGGAGGTATCCGTCACGGAAATCGCGGTCCTTTGCTACGACAACCCGACCTTCCGTGTCGGCGCTGTGGGCAACCTCGGCCGCGCGGGGAGTTGAACGTCGACGAGGAATTTCACTCGGTACCGAGCGGAACGATGCACTGCCCGCCCGCGGTCAGGGCGCCGAACTCCAGTGCGGCAAGCAGGTCGCCCCGCTGCAGATCGGGGTAGTCCGCGAGCACGTCCTCGATCGTCATGCCAGACGCGAGCAGTTCGAGCAGCGACTGGACCGGACACGGCGGCGGTCACACAATCGTGCCCCAGCCGGATCCGGTCGTCAGGCGACGCTGCGGGGCTCCACCGTCAGGGCAGCGCGGCGCGATCGAACTCCTGCTGCAGCCGCGGGCGGCGACGGTACTTCTCCCGCAGGCCGGCGATGAGCTCGTCGACCCGCGCGGACTCGCACGATCCAGCGGCGAGCCCGCGCATCTTCTTCAGTCGTCGCGCCGCACCGCGATAGTGGCGCGCGTCCGCCTCGGCCAGTTCGTGTTCGACCAGACGGGTGTAGACGGGCAGTACCGCGACCGGGTCGAGTTTCTCGTAGGCCTTGGCCAGGTCGTTCCAGGTGCGGTCGTCGTCCAGGCTGAGGCTCTGCGCCAGCTCCCAGGCGAACCGGATGTCTTTCAGCCAGTGCTGGGCGAACACCACCGCCTCGCGCGGCTGCGAGGTGAGGCGCTGGAGTACCTCGTCCTGGTAGCCCGGCCAGGCCGCGCCCGCGTCGCGGTAGAGACATCCCGCGGTGCTCGACGACGGCCAGCGACGGAACATCTCGACCCGCGCGTCGAGCAGTTTGTCGGGCCGATGCTGTGCGAGCAGGCCGCACCAGTAGTCGCCGGCCCGCCGAGCCTGATGGCCGTCGTCGAAATCGGTGGCCTGCTTGGCGAAGTCGATGGCCGCATCGACCTCCCCGATCTCCATCAGCGCCACAGCAGTGTCCTGCAGCCACGCCGCGACGCGCCGGTCGCGGGCGTGGGTGGCAATGATGGCGTCGACGTCGCGGTCGACAACAGCCAGGCGCCGCGCGTTCCAGTCCAGGGTGAACCAGGCGTGGGAATGTGGCGATGACCACAGTCGATCCTCCGACGGGCGCGGACCCAGCGTTGCCGCGTGTTCGGCGAGCTTGGCGCGGTATGCGGCCATGCCATCGGCGCCCAGCGCGGGCGCGTAGGTGACCGGGTCGATGGTGAAGTAGTCGCAGTCGTTGTCGAACTGAAACTTCACCAGCCAGTTGACCAGTTTGGTTACCGGCGGCCGGGCCTGGGCCGCCAGAACCGGATGCAGCTCAAGAAGGTCGCGGCAGGCGTCGCCGATGATGCCGCTGGAGTCATCGGCGCGCATGATGACCGTCAGTGCCGAGGCAATGGCGCGTTGCGTCACCGCAAACACCTCGGCGGGATCGTCGTCGGCGGCGGCTTGGCGCAGGATCGCCACCGCCTCGTGCATGCGTGCCCCGTGCGCGTTGGCAACGTGCCATCGCCAGACATCGGAGCGGGTCCTGATCAGTGGCAGAACGCTGTCAGCGAGAGCGGTCACCGGCACATCATCGTGAGGTCCGGTCTCGGGCCGCAACCGTCCCGGTCGCCCCGGGAGATCCAGGGCTGGGTCACGCCGTGGTCGAAGCCCTGAGACGGTGAGCGGCCGCCGCGTCAAGATTGGGACGTGACACCGCCGGTTTGGCAGACTGCTGGCATGAGCTCCACCAAGCACAAAGAGGTCGCCAGGCTCGACCGGGTGCCGCTGCCGGCCGAAGCGGCCCGCGTAGCCGCCACCGGCTGGCAGGTCACCCGCGCCGCCGCCCGTGTCCTCACCACGCTGCCGGGCCGGGGGCCGTGGCAACAGAAGGTGATCACGCAGCTCCCGCAGACCTTCGCCGACCTGGGCCCGACGTACGTGAAGTTCGGGCAGATCATCGCGTCCAGCCCCGGCGCGTTCGGCGAATCGCTGTCGCGGGAGTTCCGGGGCCTCCTGGACCGCGTGCCCCCCGCCGACAGCACGCAGGTGCACAAGCTCTTCGTCGAGGAACTCGGCCATGAGCCCGCCGAGCTGTTCGCCACCTTCGAGGAGGAGCCGTTCGCGTCGGCATCCATCGCGCAGGTGCACTACGCGACCCTGCACACCGGTGAGGATGTCGTCGTCAAGATCCAGCGACCGGGCATCCGCCGCCGGGTGGCGGCCGACCTGCAGATCCTCAAACGCTTCGCCCAGGCCGTCGAGCTGGCCAAGCTGGGCCGCCGGCTCTCCGCGCAGGACGTGGTCGCCGACTTCTCCGACAACCTGGCCGAGGAGCTGAACTTCCGCCTGGAGGCTCAGTCGATGGAAGCCTGGGTCTCACACCTGCACGCCTCGCCGCTGGGTCAGGGCATCCGGGTGCCCGAGGTGTACTGGGACTTCACCTCCGACCGGGTACTGACGATGGAGCGGGTGGGAGGCATCCGCATCGACGACGCCGCCGCCATCGACAACGCCGGATTCGACGGGACCGAGCTGGTCAAGGCACTGCTGTTCAGTCTGTTCGAGGGTGGGCTGCGGCACGGGCTGTTCCACGGCGACCTGCACGCGGGCAACCTCTGTGTCGACGGCAAAGGCCGGATCGTGTTCTTCGACTTCGGGATCATGGGCCGCATCGACCCTCGCACCCGCTGGCTGTTGCGCGAGCTGGTGTACGCGCTGCTGGTGAAGAAGGACCACGCGGCGGCCGGCAAGATCGTCGTACTGATGGGCGCCGTGGGCACCATGAAGCCGGAGGCCGAGGCCGCCAAGGACCTGGAGCGCTTCGCCACCCCGCTGACCATGCAGACCCTCGGCGACCTGTCGTACGCCGACATCGGCCGGCAACTCTCGGCGCTGGCCGACGCCTACGACGTCAAGCTGCCGCGCGAGCTGGTGCTGATCGGCAAGCAGTTCCTCTACGTCGAGCGATACATGAAGTTGCTGGCGCCGAAATGGCAGATGATGTCCGACCCGCAGCTGACGGGATACTTCGCCAACTTCATGGTCGAGGTCAGCCGCGAGCACTCCTCCGACCTCGAGGTCTGAGGGGTCCATGTCTGAGGGGTCCATGCAGATACGTAGTGGGTACGCCGTCTCGCCCACTCCGGAAGGCGACCTGAAGCTCTACTACGAGGACATGGGCGACATCACCCATCCGCCCGTGCTGCTGATCATGGGGCTGGGCGCCCAGCTGCTGCTGTGGCGGAGCGCCTTCTGCGAGAAACTCGTCGGGCACGGGCTGCGCGTCATCCGCTACGACAACCGCGACGTCGGCCTGTCCAGCAAGACCGGGCATCGCGGCGCCGGGCAGCCGCTTCCGGTCCGGTTGGCGCGATTCTGGTGCGGCCTGGGCAGCGACGCGGCCTACACGCTGGAGGACATGGCCGGCGACGCCGCCGCGGTGCTCGATCACCTCGGCATCGAGCACGCCCACGTCGTGGGCGCGTCGATGGGCGGCATGATCGCCCAGGTCTTCGCGGGGCGGTACCCCGGACGGACCAGGACGCTGGGAATCCTGTTCTCCAGCAACAACCGCCCGTTCCTGCCGCCGCCGGCCCCGCGCGCGTTGCTCGCGCTCCTCAAGGGACCGCCGCCGGGCTCGCCGCGCGAGGTGATCATCGACAACGCCGTGCGCGTCACCAACATCATCGGCAGCCCGCGCTACCGCGCGGCCGAGGAGCAGGTCCGCGCCGAGGCCGCCGAGGGCTACGACCGCAACTACCACCCGCAAGGGTTCGCCCGGCACTTCAGCGCGATCCTGGGAACCGGCAGCCTCTCGCGGTACAACCGGCGCATCGCCGCCCCGACCGTGGTGATCCACGGCCGGGCCGACACACTGATGCGCCCCTCCGGCGGTCGCGCCGTTGCGCGCGCCGTGCGTGGCGCTCGACTATTCTTGTTCGACGGTATGGGCCACGACCTGCCTCACCAATTGTGGGATCAGCTGATCGACGTGCTGACGAGCAATTTCGCCGAGACCCACTGAGGACGGTCGATCGGGCTTTTGCGGATTGAAAGCGATTTTCGTGGGGAACGCTGAAAGGGCCACGAACGCTGCGTTGGAAGGATGCTTGATCACAATGAGCGACCTGAAACCTCATTATGAAGAGTCGCAAGCGACGTACGACATCTCCGACGACTTCTTCGCGTTGTTCCTCGACCCCAACATGGTCTATACCTGCGCCTACTTCGAGCGCGACGACATGACGCTGGAAGAGGCGCAGCTCGCGAAGCTGGACCTGGGGCTGGACAAGCTGAAGCTCGAACCGGGGATGACGCTGCTCGACGTCGGATGCGGCTGGGGCGGGGCCGTGGTCCGAGCCCTCGAGAAATACGACGTCGACGTCATCGGGATCACGCTCAGCCGAAACCACTACGCGCGCACCAAAGCCAGGCTCGACGCCATCCCGACGACCCGGCGGGCCGAGGCCCGGCTGCAGGGTTGGGAGGAGTTCGACGAACCCGTGGATCGGATCATCAGCTTCGAGGCGTTCGACGCGTTCACGAAAGAGCGCTGGCCCGTGTTCTGGGACTGGGCCTACAAGACGCTCCCCGACGACAGCCGGATGCTGATGCACAGCCTCTTCACCTACCCGCAGTCGGAATGGAAGGATCGCGGCATCCCGATCACGATGACGGATCTGCGTTTCTTCCACTTCCTCGGCAAGGAGATCTTTCCCGGTGGCCAGATGTGCGGCGAAGCCGACATCGTCGACAACGCACACCACAGCGGGTTCTCCCTCGAGCAGGTCCAATACCTGCAGCCCCATTACACTCGGACCCTCGACATGTGGGCGGCCAACCTCGAGGCCAACCGCGACCGCGCCATCGCCATCCAATCCGAAGAGGTCTACGACCGCTTCATGCGCTATCTCACCGGCTGCGCGGGCCTGTTCCGCAAGGGCATCTCCAACGTCGCGCAGTACACGCTGACGAAATAGGCAGCACGTGCGTCACCGCCCGATCGGCCGCCCGACACCCCGAACAGTGACGCACCTCAACCTCATGCCGCCCGTCACCTGCGCGGCGAGCGGCGGGTTTGCCGATACACTTTTGCCGCGTAGCGAATACCCGCGCCCGGATTTGGGCCGAAGCGTCACGAATTGATTTTCACGAAAGAACGGCCTCGCAGCATGGACCACCTTTTCGACGTCGTCATCGTTGGCGCCGGTTTCGGCGGCATCGGCGCCGCGATCCAGCTCAAACGGCTCGGATACGACAACATCGCCATTCTCGACCGCGAAGACGACCTCGGCGGCACCTGGTACGTCAACCGATATCCGGGGCTTGCCGTCGATGTTCCGGGCACCACCTACTCGTACTGGTTCGAGCCCAACCCGTACTGGTCTCGCCTGTTCCCTCCCGGTGACGAGCTGAGGCACTATGCCCACGACGTCGCCGACAAATACGACGTGCGCCGCCACATGCGGTTCGACACGACGGTCGAAAGTGCACGCTGGGACGAAGACGCTCACGTGTGGCGGGTGACGCTTACCGGCGGCGAAACCCTGACGACACGCTTTCTGATCACCGCGACCGGCTTCCTGTCCCAGCCGCACACACCGCAGATTCCCGGTATCGAAAGCTTCGCCGGGAAGATCGTTCACACCACGGCGTGGGATCACAGCCACGACTTCGGGGAGCGGCGCGTCGCGATGATCGGAACCGGGGCGACCGCCGTGCAATTGATTCCCGAACTGGCCGAGCGGGTCTCCGAGCTCACTGTCTACCAGCGCACCGCGACCCACGTGGTGCCCAAGATCGACTTCGCGATCCCGCCCTGGTTGCAACGGGTGTTCGCCCGGATACCGCTTGTGCAGCGAGTCCTCCGGCAGGTGACCGACACCGTTTTCGACGTGATACTCGACGGCGCGCTGCACTACCGCGGTTTGCGGCGGCTGAGCATCGCCGCCTCGGATCTCTCCAAGATCAACCGCTTCATCGCGATCCGCGACAAGCAGTTGCGCCGCAAGCTGACGCCCGATTACGACTTCGGCTGCAAACGCCCCACCTGGTCGAACAGCTATTACCGCACCTTCGCCAAGCCGCACGTGCACCTGGAGACCAACCGCATCGAGCGCATCGAGCCCGACGGTATCGTCACCGCCGACGGGCACAAGACCGTCATCGACACGTTGGTGCTGGCCACCGGTTTCGACCTCTGGGACGCCAATTTCCCGGCGTTCGAGGTGATCGGGAGAAAAGAGCGCAACCTTGGAAAATGGTGGCGCGACGCCGGGTTTCAGTCCTACCAGGGCGTGTCCATCCCCTATTTCCCCAACCTGTTGAGCCTGGCCAGTCCGTTCGCGTTTTCCAGCCTGTCGTTCTTCAACACCGTCGAATACCAGATGCGACACATGGACCGACTTTTCGGTGAGCTCCGGCGCCGGGACGCCACCGAGTTCGAGGTGACCGAAGAAGCGCTGGCGCGGTTCATGGACCGGATGACCGGCCTCCTCGACAAGACCGTCTTCCACGCGGGCGACTGCGCCAACGCGCGCTCCTACTACTTCGACCCCAACGGCAGGGCGTCGCTGCTGAGGCCCACGTCGGTGCTCAACGCGACGCGGGAGGCTTCGCGCTTCCCGCTCAGCGATTACACGATCCGCTGAACCGAAAGAGAGAAATCCGGCGCAGGCGCGTTGTGGATGCATGACCGGCACCCGACTGCGAGTAGGGTGCCCGCCAGGGCATCGCGTAAAAATGCCGGTCCGGTCGGGAGGCCATGATGTTGGAGAGTGGGCCGGTGACCACGCTCGAGCGGTGCAATTTTGACTCCAATCTTGACTCGCATCTCACGCAGATCCCGGAGCCTGGCGTCCCGCCGACCATGGAGACGGCGGGGTTCACCCGGTTCAAGGTTTCACGCCGACCAGCGTGTTTCGGAGGCCCACGGCCCGGTCGGTATGGTTGCATCGAACATCACCCAGGAGAACAAAATCACGATGGCTGAGCACCCGACGAGCCCGACGAAGGCGCGTACGCGCTTCGCAGATATCCAGGCCCACTACGACGTCTCCGACGAATTCTTCGCGCTGTTCCAGGATGCGACCCGGACGTACAGTTGCGCGTATTTCGAGCGCGACGACATGAGCCTGGAAGAGGCCCAGTACGCCAAGATCGACCTGAACCTGGACAAGTTGGACCTCAAGCCGGGCATGACGCTGCTCGACATCGGCTGCGGGTGGGGCGCCACGATGAAGCGCGCCGTCGAGCGATACGACGTCAACGTGATCGGACTGACGCTGTCGAAGAACCAGTACGCCCGCTGCGAAGAAGCGGTCGGCGCGATGGACACCAACCGCTCCCGCCAGGTGCGGCTGCACGGCTGGGAGGACTTCACCGAGCCGGTGGACCGGATCGTGTCGATCGAGGCATTCGAGCACTTCGGGCACGAGAACTACGACGACTTCTTCAAGCGGTGCTTCGACATCATGCCTGACGACGGCCGGATGACCGTCCAGAGCAGTGTCAGCTACCACCCCTATGACATGGCGGCCCGCGGCAAAAGGCTGACATTCGAGACGATGCGGTTCATCAAGTTCATTGTCACCGAGATCTTCCCCGGCGGCCGGCTGCCGTCCACCGAGATGATGGTCGAGCACGGCGAAAAGGCGGGTTTCGTTGTACCCGAACCGCTTTCACTACGCCCGCACTACGTCAAGACGCTGCGCATCTGGGGCGACACGCTCGAGTCCAACCGGGACAAGGCCATCGAAGTCACCTCCGAAGAGGTCTATGACCGCTACATCAAGTACCTGCGCGGCTGCGAGCACTACTTCAACGACGAGATGCTGGACTGCAGCCTGGTGACCTATCTCAAGCCGGGCGCCACCGCTTAGGCATGGCGGTCAGCGGCGAGTTCGCCGAGCAGACACAGAATCGCATCGCCGCAGCGATATCCGTGCGATTCTGCGTCTGCTCGCGAGAATGGCTTACGCCTCGGCGAAGTTACGGGTGATCGACGGGTCGACGGGGATGCCCGGGCCGGTCGTCGTCGAGACGGTGATCTTCTTCAGATACCGGCCTTTCGATGCGGACGGCTTGAGCCGCAGTACCTCGTCGAGCGCCGCGCCGTAGTTCTCGGCGAGACTCTTCTCGTCGAACGACGCCTTGCCGATCACGAAGTGCAGATTGGCCTGCTTGTCCACGCGGAAGTTGATCTTGCCGCCCTTGATGTCGGCCACCGCCTTGGCGACGTCCGGGGTGACGGTGCCCGTCTTGGGGTTCGGCATCAGGCCGCGCGGACCCAGCACCCGGGCGATGCGGCCGACCTTGGCCATCTGGTCTGGAGTCGCGATCGCGGCGTCGAACTCCAGCCAGCCGCCCTGGATCTTCTCGATCAGGTCGTCGCTGCCGACGACGTCGGCCCCGGCGGCCTGCGCCTGTTCGGCTTTTTCACCGACCGCGAACACCACGACCCGGGCGGTCTTTCCGGTGCCGTGCGGCAGGTTGACTGTCCCGCGGACCATCTGGTCGGCCTTGCGGGGATCGACCCCGAGCCGGATCGCGACCTCGACGGTCGCGTCCTGCTTGCGCGAGGACGTCTCCTTGGCGAGTTGGGCCGCCTCCAGCGGGCTGTACAGGTGGTCGCGGTGCACCTTCTCCGCAGCGGCGCGATATGCCTTGCTGTTCTTGCTCATCAGATATCCAATCTCGTGGTTGGTTGTGGTTTTCAAGCGGGCCGAAGCTGGCCCTCCCACGCGGTCGTGACGGTTATTCGACGGTGATGCCCATCGACCGGGCCGTCCCGGCGATGATCTTGGCGGCGGCATCGATGTCGTTGGCGTTGAGGTCGGACTTCTTGGTCTCGGCGATCTCGCGGACCTGGTCCCAACTGACCTTGGCGACCTTGGTCTTGTGCGGCTCCGCCGAGCCCTTGCCCACACCGGCGGCCTTGAGCAGCAGCTTGGCGGCGGGCGGCGTCTTGAGCGCGAAGGTGAAGCTACGGTCCTCGTAGACGGTGATCTCCACCGGGATGACCTGCCCACGCTGATTCTCCGTGGCCGCGTTGTAGGCCTTGCAGAACTCCATGATGTTGACGCCGTGCTGGCCGAGCGCCGGCCCTACCGGCGGGGCCGGGTTGGCCTGCCCGGCCTGGATCTGCAGCTTGATCAGCCCGGCGACTCTCTTCTTCGGGGCCATGGGATATGGGTGTTCCTTCCTGGGTTTGTGCAGCCGGTGCGCCGGCTAGATCTTGGAGACTTGGCCGAACGTCAATTCCACCGGCGTTTCACGGCCGAATATCGACACCAGCACCTTGAGTTTGTGTTGTTCGGCGTTGACCTCGTTGATCGTGGCCGGCAACGTGGCAAACGGACCGTCCATGACGGTCACCGATTCGCCCACCTCGTAGTCGACCTCGATGGCCGGACGTTCCAGACCACCTGTCTCGGCAACGGCGGCAGCGCTGCCCGCACCCTTGGCGGGTTTTTTCGCTGCCCCGCGCGGCAACAGGAACTTGACGACGTCGTCGAGGGTGAGAGCCGAGGGCCGCGACGTGGCGCCGACGAATCCCGTCACCCCCGGGGTGTTGCGCACCGCGGCCCACGAATCGTCGGTCAGATCCATGCGCACCAGGATGTAGCCGGGCAGCACCTTGCGATTGACCTGCTTGCGCTGGCCGTTCTTGATCTCGGTGACCTCTTCGGTGGGAACCTCCACCTGGAAGATGTAGTCGCCGATGTCAAGGTTCTGCACCCGGGTTTCCAGGTTGGCCTTGACCTTGTTCTCGTATCCGGCATAGGAGTGGATGACGTACCACTCACCGGGCTTGCTACGCAGCTCGGCCTTGAGCGCGGCGGCAGGGTCGACCTCCTCGGCCGGCTCCGGCTCAGCCTCGGACGCGGCGGCCTCGGGGGCGTCGGAGGGGTCGGTGGATTCAGCGGCCTCCAGAGCCTGGGGAACCTCGGCGCTCTCTTCGCGCTCTTCCACGTCGACCGCTTCACCCGCGGACGTGTCACCGTCGAAGCTACTCACGGTTTTCAGTCCTTCCTGTCAGTCTCGAAAGTTCAGCCGAACACCAGCAGCACGAGCTTGGTCAGGCCGAAGTCCGCGAGCCCTACCAGCGCCACCATGAAAGCGAGAAACGCCAGCACCACCGAGGTATAGGTCAGCATCTGCTTGCGGTTCGGCCAGATCACCTTCCGCATCTCCGCAACGACCTGCTTGAGGTAGTTGTAGACGAACACGAAAGGGTTGGCAGAAATGCCGGCTTTCGTCGCCTTCCGCGCTTTGCCGGCCTTGTCCCTGGGGCTCTTCTTGCCCTTGTCCTTGCCCTTGTCCTTGCCCGGCTTGGGCTCGGTCGGCGACTCGTCGTGGGCAGGGGCTCCCGTGTCGCCCGCGTCTTCCGTCCGCCGCCGGGACCGCTTACCTGTCGGCCGTGGCGGGCGCGCCGCGGGCTGGGTGGCCACCGCCGTCCGGCTGCCGCTCCCCCCGGTTTCGCCGCCGTCGCGTGCGGCGTCGTCGGCAACGTCCTTCTCGTCGCTCACCGCATGCTCCTTTGTCCGATAGCTGATCCGCGGGCCGTCTCGTTGTGATGGTGCACACTTCCAGTGTCCACCATGGCACCCTACCTACGGTCCGGGTCCTCCTCAGGCCGTCCCGGCCTGCCTCGTCGCCGGACGTTCGCCGTCAGCAGGGGCGACAGGACTTGAACCTGCAACCTGCGGTTTTGGAGACCGCTGCTCTGCCAGTTGAGCTACGCCCCTTCGCGGTTGGCAGGACAGATCCACCTTCGGCCCCGTCCAACCCTGTCTGTCGGGGCTTGCACGGCGCGCGCTTCCGCTCGTCCAATTCCTGGGAGGCGCGCTGATGCTGGGAAAACCCCGAGGTCCGAGTGTACATCGGCGTAGGAGTCAGTTACTAATCACGCAGTTCTGACGATCTGTCCGGATTCGGCGTCCCATCTCAGCTGGATCGAATTGTCGCCCTCGTGCCCCATGAGGGTGGTGTAGGCCTCCAGGACCACCTCGCCATCCTCGTTGGTGCAGGTGTTCTTCGTGACGACGATGTCGGCGCCGAAGCGCTCGTCCACCGAATGGATGTCCATCCTGGCGAAGAGCTTGTCCCCGACACGCACCGGCTTGAGGTAGACGAACCTCTGATCCACCTGGACGATCTGCATGGTTGCCATGCCCACGTCGACGTTCCGGAAGAAGTCGTCCTGGACGAGCTTGCCGACGATCGACAGGAACGTCAGCGGTGCCAGGATGTTGTCGTAGCCCAGCCTGGCCGCCTCATCCTCGTGGAAACTGGCCGGATCGGTGCACTTGACCGCGCGCGCGAAGCTGCGGACCTGTTCGCGGCCCACGATGAAGTGGTCCGGGTAGCGCCACACCATGCCGCGGATGTCGACCTTGAGTGCCATCAGCTACGCCAGTGTGGCCGACGCGGTGGCCCGACCGAAGATCTTCTTGCCCCCGGCGGTGGCCGTGAGGGCGATGGTCACCGACTTGGTCTCGGGGTCGACCGACTTGACCTTCCCACTGAACACGAGTTCGGCGCCCTTGCCGTCGTTGGGTACCGGCACGACGGCGGTGAACCGCACGTTGTACTCGGTGACCGCGCCGGGGTCGCCGACCCAGGAGGTGACGTAACCCCCGCCGATGCCCATGGTCAGCATTCCGTGCGCGATGACGGTGTCCAGCCCCACGACCTTGGCGATTTCGTCGTCCCAGTGGATCGGGTTCAAGTCACCGGAGACCCCCGCATAGTTCACCAGGTCCTGGCGCGTCAGCGGGTAGGTCTTCGCAGGAAGCTGATCGCCCACCTTTACCGTGCTGAACTCACGCAGTGGCATCAGAAAATCCCTCTTCTCCGTTTTCGTTGGCACGGCCCGCCAGGGTCGTGTAAGTCTCCTGGACCATATCGCCGTGGTCGTCGGTGATGACGTTCCTGGTCACGATGATCTGAGTGCCGTGGGCCTCGCGCACCGAATCCACGTAGACGTCGCAATAGAGCCGGTCGCCCACCACGATCGGCTTGACGAATGTGAGAACCTGGTCGACCTGCACGATCTGCTGGTCGGTGACCGCGATGTTGGCATGGTCGAAGAATGCCGACTGCGCCCGATAGCCGAACACGCTGATGAACGACAGCGGCGCTGTCAGGCCGGAATACCCGAGCTCGGCTGCGGCTTTTTCCTCGAAGAACGATGCGTCATCGTTGTGCACGGCGATCGCGTACTCGCGAATTTTCTCGCGTTCCACCTCGTAATGGTCGGGATAGCGATAGTGCATCCCGACGATGGCCATCAAAGACACGGCTGTAAAACCTACCTGGTCATCTGGACAACCACTCGCGCCGTCAGGACTAGCGCGTCTCGCGGTGCGCCTGGTGCTTGCCGCAATTCGGACAGAACTTCTTCAGATCCAACCTGTCGGGATCATTACGCCGGTTCTTCTTGGTGATGTAGTTGCGGTGCTTGCACACCTCACACGCCATGGTGATCTTGGGCCGTACATCGGTGCTGGAAGCCATGTCTCATTCTCTCTCACACTTGGTGTTCTGTAGCGATGGCCGGACTCGAACCGGCGACCTAACGATTATGAGTCGTTCGCTCTAACCGACTGAGCTACATCGCCTCTGCACGCCGCCAGCCTGCCCGGCGTCCGCCGAGCCCCCTAACGGAATCGAACCGTTGACCTTTTCCTTACCATGGAAACGCTCTGCCGACTGAGCTAAGGGGGCCGTTCGCCCGATTCGACCGGTGGTGTCGCGGGCCTAAAAGAGGGTACAACCCGGCTCGCGACCTCACCAAACCACGTGTGCGATCCACTGCCGCGCCGCGAGATCCTGCCGATGAGGCAAGGACCGGCCCGCCGCCAGGATCACCCCCGATCCTCGTTGCGGCGGGGTTGCCATGCGCTGAGGTCACTGAACTCGTCGTACCCGTCGTCGGGTCGGCCTCGCTCCCCGCCGGCACCCTCGCTGAGCAGGGTCCGCAGCGCGAGGTGGACGGCTTCTCGCGCGTCAGCCAGGCCGTACCGACGAATCGCCTCGTCGACCAGATCGGTGTCGATCACGATCTCCACCTTCTTGTGCATGCGCTAACGATACCCAGCGGGCAGCATCTCAACCGATACCAGCGCTGCGCGCGCGAGCCCTAGTCTTAGGGGGTGCCTCAACAGCGTCTTTACTTCCGCCAGCTGCTCGCCGGTCGCGATTTCGCCGCCGGGGATGTGGTCGCGACGCAAATGCGCAATTTCGCCTATCTGATCGGCGACCGCGAAACCGGTGATTGCGTGGTGGTCGACCCGGCCTACGCCGCCGGCGACCTGGCCGACGCCCTGGAAGCCGACGGCATGCATCTGTCCGGGGTCCTGGTCACCCACCATCACCCCGACCACGTGGGCGGGGAGATGATGGGCTTCGAACTGAAGGGACTGGCCGAACTGCTGGATCGGACAGCCGTGCCGGTGCACGTGAACACCCATGAGGCACCCTGGGTTTCCCGCGTCACCGGGATCGGCATGAGCGAGTTGACCACCCACGAGAACCACGACAAGGTCGCCGTCGGGGATATCGAGATCGAGTTGCTGCACACCCCGGGACACACGCCTGGCAGCCAGTGCTTCCTGCTCGACGGCCGCCTGGTCGCCGGCGACACCTTGTTCCTGGAGGGGTGCGGGCGAACGGACTTCCCGGGTGGGGACTCCGACCAGATGTACCGCAGCCTGCAGCGGCTCGCCACGCTGCCCGGAGATCCGACGGTGTTCCCCGGGCACTGGTACTCCGCCGATCCGAGCGCATCGCTGTCGGAGGTCAAGCGCTCCAACTACGTGTACCGGGCCTCCGATCTGGAGCAGTGGCGCATGGTGATGGGTGGCTGAGCGACATCCGACACCCGGCCGGACATGAGCCCCGGCCTCGATCTGATTGAATCGACGTCGCTGTCCGTATCGAAGGAGCACCCATGAGCGGCCCGGTCGTCTACAGCCTCAAGGATTCCGTCGCCGTCATCCGGATGGACGACGGCAAAGTCAACGCGCTGGGCCCGACGATGCAGCAGGCGCTCGCCGAGGCGATCGACCGGGCCGAGCAGGAGAACGCCGGTGCGGTGGTGATCGCCGGCAACGAGCGGGTGTTCAGTGGCGGGTTCGACCTGAAGATCCTGACCTCCGGCGAGGTGCGGCCGGCGATCGACATGCTGCGGGGCGGGTTCGAACTGGCGTACCGGCTGCTGTCCCACCCGAAGCCGGTCGTGATGGCCTGCACCGGCCCCGCCATCGCGATGGGGGCGTTCCTGCTGACCTCCGGCGACCACCGGGTGGCCGCCCACGCCTGCAACATCCAGGCCAACGAAGTCGCGATCGGCATGACCATCCCGTACGCCGCCCTGGAGATCATGAAGCTGCGGCTGACGCCTGCGGCCTACCAGCAGGCCACCGGGCTGGCCAAGACGTTCTTCGGGGAGACCGCCGTCGCCGCGGGTTTCGTCGACGAGATCGTGCTGCCGGAGATGGTGCTCAACCGCGCCGAGGAAGCCGCTCGGGAATTCACCGGCCTGCACCAGCACGCCCACGCCGCGACCAAGTTGCGCGCCCGCGCCGACGCGCTCACGGCGATTCGCGCCGGGATCGACGGGATCGAAGCCGAGTTCGGGCTGTAGGCGGCGGCCGCAGCGACAAGGGCGGCCGGGCGGGCAACCGCCCCAACCACCTCCTCCGTACTTCAGTTGCCTTGGGCTGAAATCCATTCGTACGGAAGGAATTTACCGTCGAACGTCACGACGACGCGGTCGCCGGACGGGTGCGGCTTGCGGTGGATGTCGACGCTGAAGTTGATCGCGCTCATGATGCCGTCGCCGAACTGCTCGTGGATCAGTTCCTTGAGGGCGCCTCCGTACACCTGAAGCGCCTCGTAGAAGCGGTAGATCGTGGGATCGGTCGGCACCGCGCTCGCCGGCCCGCCGCGCATCGGCGGCGCGGCCAGCACCGGCACCGCCGACGCGTCCAGACCGAGCATCTCGGCCAGGACCGCGCCGAGTTCGGCGGGGATCGGATGCTGGCCGAGCAACGCGGAGGTGGTCCACACCACCGGCCTGCCGATGGCGTCGGCCAGCTGCTGCCAGCTCAGCCCCCGCGCCAGCCGGGCCAGGACGATCTGTTCGGTGAGTTCGTGTCGGTTCATGGCCCCAGCATGCCCGCGTCACGCCGGCTTGGTCGCGGTGACCACACGCGTGGCCGACCAGGGACCGCCGTACCACATACGCCACCCGAGTTCGCGGCGGCGCACGTCCTGCCAGCCCAGATCCCGCAGGTGCGAAGCGTGCCGGCGGGTTTCCCACAGGTCGGCGATGACGAGCCGCCCCCCCGGCCGCAGCACCCGGACGGCTTCGGTGAGTGCGCGCCGGCGGCCGTCGTGTCCGGCGATGTTGTGGATGGCCAGGCTGCTGACGACGACGTCGACGCTGGCGTCCGCCAGCGGTAGCGCGGTGATGTCGGCGGTGCGCACCTCGACGCGGTCGGCGACGCCTTCCCGTTCCGCGTTGGCCAGCGTGGCCCGCGATGAGTTGTCGGTCTGGTCGGCATGCCACAGGTCGACGCCGATCGCCCGTCCCCGCGGCAGCCGCTTGGCTGCGGACAGCAACACCGCGCCGCGACCACAGCCGAGGTCGAGGACCGTTTCGTCGCCACGCAGCCGCAGGTCGTCGAGCAGGCGGTTCCACACTTCGAACTTGCCGGCCCGCGTCGCATGCAGATAGAGGGCCGAACTTGCGACGATTGCCCCGGCCGACGCCCCGGCCAGCGCCGCCGTCGTCCGCTTGCCCCGAGTCCAGCTGAGCCGGGACCACAACGTCAGCGCCGCGACCTGGGCGGCGATACCCACCGCCTGGCCGCGCGCCGAGACGATGTGAAACGAACCGTCGATGCCGTAGTCACCCCGGTGTTCGGTCACAGGAGACGATCCTACGACTCGACGAGGCGCCGAAAGGCTTCATGCTCTTGTCAGCCTCTCCCGGCGCTGCAGATGGGGCAGCAGGGCGGGACAACGGCCGCGCCCTGTCGGTCCCGCCAGCTACTGTGCAGTTCGATGGCGCTTCACCTGCACCGCGCCGGGCGCACCGACCTGCTGGCCGACGGGCTCGCGGCCCTGCTGGCCGACCCGTTGCCGGACCCGTTCGCCCAGGAGCTGGTGCTGGTAGCGGCGCGCGGCGTGGAGCGCTGGCTGAGCCAGCGGCTGTCGCACGCGCTCGGGCGCCGGCCCGGCCACGACGACGGGGTGTGCGCCGGGGTCACGTTCAGAAACCCCGGGGCGCTGATCTCGGCGATTTCCGGGAACGCCGGCTCCGCCGACGACGACCCCTGGTCGCCCGACGCCATGGCATGGCCGCTGCTGCAGGTGATCGACTGTTCGCTGGACCAACCGTGGTGCCGCCCGCTGGCAACACATCTCGGCCACTTCGACACCGACGAACTGGAGGCCGAGCTGCGCCGGGCCCGCCGCTACGCGGTGGCGCGCCGGCTGGCCGGCCTGTTCGCCTCCTACGCCCGGCAACGTCCCCAGTTGCTGGCCGGGTGGCTGGACGGCGGCCCCGCCGGCGTGGACCCCGACCTGTCCTGGCAGCCGCACCTGTGGCGGGCGCTGGTGGACGTCGTGTCGGCCGATCCTCCGCACATCCGGCACGACAAGACGGTCGCCCGGCTGCGCGAGGGACCGGTTGACCTGCCGGCGCGGTTGTCGCTGTTCGGGCACACCCGGCTGGCGTGCACCGACATCGAACTGCTCGAGGCGCTGTCCACCCATCACGATCTGCACCTGTGGCTGCCGCATCCCAGCGACGCGCTGTGGCGGGCACTGGGAGGGCGGCACGGCATCGTGCCCCGGTGCGACGACGACAGCCGCGGCGCGGCGCACCACCCGCTGCTGGAGACGTTGGGACGCGACCTGCGCGAACTCCAACGCTGCCTGCCCAGCGGCCCGGCCACCGACGAATTTCTCCACGCTGCGGCCAAACCCGACACGCTGCTGGGTTGGCTGCAATCCGACATCGAGGCCAACGCGCCGCGTCCCGCCGGCCGGTCGGCCCGGCCCGGCGACCGCTCGGTGCAGGTGCATGCCTGTCACGGCCCGGCCCGTCAGGTCGACGTGCTGCGCGAAGTCCTGCTGGGCCTGCTGCAGGACGATCCGACCCTGCAGCCCCGCGACATCGTGGTGATGTGCCCGGACATCGAGAACTACGCGCCGTTGTTCGTCGCCGCCTTCGGGCTCGGCGAGACGGCGGCGGGCGAGGGCCACCCGTCGCATCAGCTGCGGGTCAGGCTGGCCGACCGCGCGCTGACCCAGACCAACCCGCTGCTGGGCGTCGCCGCCGAACTGCTGGCCCTCGCCGGCACCCGGGCCACCGCCGGCCAGGTGCTCAACCTCGCG
This sequence comes from Mycobacterium sp. THU-M104, assembly GCF_049197365.1. Lineage (NCBI taxonomy): Bacteria > Bacillati > Actinomycetota > Actinomycetes > Mycobacteriales > Mycobacteriaceae > Mycobacterium > Mycobacterium sp. THU-M104. The sequence continues at coordinate 23,432 of NZ_JBMIOP010000104.1, read as the reverse complement.
CAGGCCGCACCGGTGCGCGCGCGGTTCGACCTCACCGACGACGACCTCGACGCGATCACCGACTGGGTGCGCGAATCCAACATCCGCTGGGGATTCGACCCGCAGCACCGCCGGCCGTACGGGCTCGGCCACGTCGTGCACAACACCTGGCGTTTCGGGTTGGACCGCATCCTGACCGGGGTGGCGATGTCCGACGACTCGCGGGCGTGGCTGGACACCGCGCTGCCGCTCGACGACGTCGGCAGCAACAAGGTCGAACTGGCCGGGCGGCTGGCCGAATTCGTCGCACGGCTGCACCACGTCACCGACAACCTCAGCGGCACCCAACCGTTGACCAGCTGGCTGGACGCGCTGATCGAGGGGGTCGCACTGCTGACCCGCCCCGACGACACCTGGCAGGAGGCTCAGCTGCAGCGCGAGTTCTCCGAGGTGCTCAGGCAGGCCGGTGCCCGCGGCTCGACACCGCTGGCGCTGGCCGACGCCCGCGCCCTGCTCGAGCAGCACCTGGCCGGGCGGCCCACCCGGGCCAATTTCCGCACCGGCACGCTGACCGTGTGCACCCTGGTGCCGATGCGCTCGGTCCCGCACCGGGTGGTGTGCCTGGTCGGGCTCGACGACAAGGTGTTCCCCCGGCACGACATCACCGACGGCGACGACGCGCTGGGCCGCGACCCGCGCACCGGCGAGCGCGACATCGGTTCGGAGGACCGTCAGTTGCTGCTCGACGCCATCGGTGCGGCCGCCGAAACCCTGGTGGTCACCTACACCGGCGCCGACGAGCACGCCGGACATCCGTGTCCGCCGGCGGTGCCGCTGGCCGAGATGCTCGACGCGCTGGACCGGACGACACCGGCGCCGGTGCGCGAGCAGGTGGTGATCCGCCATCCGCTGCAACCTTTCGACGTCCGCAACGTGAGGGTGGGCGGCCTGGTACCCGGCCGGCCGTTCACGTTCGACCCCGCCGCACTGGCAGCGGCCGAAGCCGCGACCGGGACGCGTCGCGAGCCGGCTGCGTTCCTCAGCACGCCACTGCCGGCGGTGCCCGCCGCCGATGTTTCAGTAGCCGACCTGCTGGAATTCTTCAAAGATCCGGTCAAGGGATTCTTCCGCGCGCTGGACTGGACGCTGCCGTGGGACGTCGACACCGTCGAGGATGCGATGCCGGTGGCGATCGGCGCGCTGCAGGAGTGGAAGGTCGGCGAGCGCATGCTGCACGACATGCTGGCCGGCATGCATCCGGATGACGCCGCCCACGCCGAGTGGCGCCGCGGGACGCTGCCGCCGGGCCGGCTCGGCATGCGCACGGCCACCGAGATCCGCGATCGCGCGCGCGAGCTGGCGGTGGCGGCTTTGCGGCACCGCGACAGCGACGCCGCGGCGCACGACGTCGACGTCGCCCTGGGCAATGGTCGCCGGCTCACCGGAACGGTCACAACGGTTTTCGGCGCGCGCCCGGTGTCGGTGACCTACTCCAGGCTGGCGCCCAAGCACGTACTGGCGTCGTGGATCGCACTGGTCGCGCTGGCGGCGCAGCAGCCCGACCGTGAGTGGACCGCCGTGCGCATCGGGCGCGGCAAGACCAAAAACACCATCGCGCAACGGTTGTTCGTGGCGCCGCCGGACCCGGTGGCGGTGCTGGGCGACTTGGTGGCGCTCTACGACACGGGCCGGCGGGAGCCGCTGCCGCTGCCGTTGAAGACGTCCTACGCGTGGGCGCAAGCACGCCGCGACGGCCAGGATCCGGCTCGCGCCGCGCGAGAGAAGTGGCAGGGCGACAGGCTTGCCCCCGGCGACGATGCCGAGCGGGCCCACGCGCGGGTGTGGGGCAAGGGCGCCCCGCTGTCGGTGTTGCTGGGCCCGCCCCGCGCGGGCGAGGAGGCCCACGGGGAGAACACCCGGCTGGGCGCGCTGGCGGCGCGGGTGTGGCTGCCCGTGCTGGACGGCGAGAGGGACCTGTGATGGACCGCTTCGACCTGATGGGCCCGCTGCCGCGGGATGCCTCCACCACTGTGCTGGAGGCCAGCGCCGGCACCGGCAAGACGTTCGCGCTCGCCGGTCTGGTGACCCGCTACCTCGCCGAGAACGGCGCGACGCTCGACGAGATGCTGCTGATCACCTTCAACCGCAACGCCAGCCGGGAACTGCGCGAACGGGTGCGCGACCAGATCGTGCAGGCGATCGACGCGCTGGAGGGGCGGGTGCCGCCCGGCAGCGATCTGGTCGGCCACCTGCTGTGCGCCGACGCCGACGAGCGGGCCCTGCGGCGGGCGCGGCTGCGCGACGCGCTGGCGAACTTCGACGCGGCCACCATCGCCACGACCCACGAGTTCTGCGGCTCGGTGCTGAAATCGCTTGGCGTGGCCGGCGATACCGCCGTCGGCGTCCGGTTGCAGGAGAGCCTCGACGACCTCGTCGGCGAGATCGTCGACGACCTGTACCTCGCGGAGTTCGGCCGCTGCGCCGACGAGCCGGTGCTCACCTACCCCGACGCACTGAACCTGGCCCGCACCGTGGTGGGCGACCCGTGCGCGCAGCTGCGCCCGCTCGATCCCGAGCCGGGCAGCGCCGCCGAGGCCCGGGTGCGCTTCGCCGGGGCCGTCACGGTCGAGCTCGAACACCGCAAGCGCCGGCTGGGCATCCTCAGCTACGACGACCTGCTCACCCGGCTCGCGAAAGCCCTTGACGCCCAAGACTCCCCGGCCCGCGACCGGATGCGGCAGCGCTGGCGCATCGTACTGGTCGACGAGTTCCAGGACACCGACCCCATCCAGTGGCGGGTACTCGAGTGCGCGTTCAGCGGGCACTCGACACTGATCCTGATCGGCGACCCCAAGCAAGCCATCTACGGTTTCCGCGGCGGCGACATCTACACCTACCTCAGGGCCGCCCGCAGCGCCGGGGCCCGCTTCACCCTGGACGTCAACTGGCGCAGCGACAAGGCCCTCGTCGACAGCCTGCACACCGTGCTGCGTGGCGCGACGCTGGGTCACCCGGACATCGTCGTACGCGACATCCACGCCCACCACGACGGGCACCGGCTGGCCGGCGCGCCGCACAACGCGCCGTTTCGACTGCGCGTCGTCAAACGCCGGTCACTGGGTTACACCGGCAGCACCGCCATCCCGATCGACACGCTGCGCGGGCACATTCCGCAAGACCTGGCCGCCGACATCGCGGCCCTGCTGGCCGGCGGCGCCACCTATGCGGGCAGGCCCGTCGGGGCGGGTGACATCGCGGTGATCGTCGAGCGCCACGACGACGCGCGCGCGTGCCGGGATGCGCTGGCCCAAGCGGGGGTGCCGGCCGTCTACACCGGCGACACCGATGTCTTCATGTCCCGGGCCGCCGGGGACTGGCTGTGCCTGCTGGAGGCCTTCGACGCGCCGCAGCGCAGCGGGCTGGTCCGCGCCGCCGCCTGCACCATGTTCTTCGGCGCAACCGCCGAAATCCTTGCCACCGAAGGGGACAAACTCACCGATCGGGTGGCCGGCACGCTGCGCGAATGGGCCGACCATGCCCGCCGGCGCGGGGTGGCGGCGGTGTTGGAGGCGGCCCAGCTGGGCGGCATGGGCCGTCGCGTGCTGCGCGAACGCGGCGGTGAACGGCACATGACCGATCTGGCGCACATCGCGCAGTTGCTGCACGAAACGGCGCACCGGAACGGCCTGGGCCTACCGGCGCTTCGGGACTGGCTGCGCCGTCAATGCGACGCTCGCCGGGGCGTCACCGAACGCAACCGCCGCCTCGACAGCGACGCCGCGGCCGTGCAGATCATGACGGTGTTCGTGGCCAAGGGGCTGCAGTTCCCGATCGTGTACCTGCCCTTCACGTTCAACCGCTACGTCGGTAACGGCGACATCCTGCGCTATCACGACGAGGCCGACACCCGCTGCCTGTACGTCGGCGGCAAGAGCCGCGGCCCGCACCGCCACGCGGTCGAGGAGTTGCACCGCGCCGAGGAGGCGCGCGACACCATCCGGCTCACCTACGTCGCGCTGACCCGGGCGTGCTCGCAGGTGGTGGCGTGGTGGGCGCCGAGCCGCGACGAGGTCAACGGCGGGCTCTCGCGGCTGCTTCGCGGCCGTGCCGCGGGCGACGCGACCGTGCCCGACCAGTGCGCACCACGGGTCGACGACGAGGACGCCTGGGCGGTCTTCAAGCGGTGGGAGGCCGCGGGGGGCCCGTCGGTCGAGCAGTCCGTGATCGTCCCCGCTGCGGCGGCCCGAAAGCCCGGCGCTGCAGGCGACTTGGCGGTTCGGCACTTTCACCGCACTATCGACACCGGGTGGCGACGCACGTCGTACTCGGGGCTGGTGCATGCGGCGCAGGCCTACGGCGTGGCAAGCGAACCCGAGGTCGGCGCGCGCGACGACGAAGTGGAGGCGGTCGTCTCGACCGAACCCGGCACCGTCGGTTCCGCGGACCTCCCCTCGCCGCTGGCGGCGATGCCGGGCGGTCCGGCGTTCGGCTCGCTGGTGCACGCGGCGCTGGAGACGGCCGATCCGTCGGCGGACGACCTGGCCGCCGAGTTGACCGAGCAGGTACGGCGGCAGGCGCCATGGTGGCCCGTCGACGCCGATGCCGCCGAGCTGGGTGCCGCGCTGGTGGCGATGCACGACACCCCGCTGGGACCGCTGGCCCCGGGCGCGACGTTGCGACACATCGGTGTCCGGGACCGCCTGCGCGAGCTGGACTTCGAGATCCCGCTGGCCGGGGGAGACCTGCGTGGCGCCGTACCCGAGGTGTGCCTGAGCGACGTGGGTGAGCTGCTGGGCGCGCACCTGGATGCCGCCGACCCGCTGGCGCCGTATGCCGAGCGACTGATGTCGCCGGGGTGGGGGGCGCAACCGCTGCGCGGGTACCTGGCGGGCTCGATCGACGTGATGCTGCGGCTGCCCGGGCACGGCTACCTGGTGGTCGACTACAAGACCAACAAGCTGGGCGACACCGCCGCCGACTACAGCTTCGCGCGGTTGGCCGAGGCGATGCTGCATTCGGACTACCCGCTGCAGGCGCTGCTGTATGTCGTCGTAGCGCACCGGTTCCTGCGGTGGCGCGTGTCCGGCTACGACCCGCAGACCCACCTGGGCGGGGTGCTGTACCTGTTCGTGCGGGGTATGTGCGGGGTGGGCACCCCGGTAGTCGACGGGCACCCGTGCGGCGTCTTCAGCTGGCGCGCGCCCGCCGCGCTGGTGGTGGCGCTGTCGGATCTGCTCGACCAGGGGAGGCGGGGGTCGTGACGCTCCCCGAGGCCGAGGCCGAGGTCGGGGCCGAGGCCGGGGTCGAGGTCGCCATCGGCATCACCGGCGCGCTGCGGGCCTTCAACGAGGCCGGCGTCCTAGAGTTCTCCGATATCCATGTGGCGCAACGGCTTTGCGCTTTGGGCAGGGAGCCCGACGAGCGGGTGGCATTGGCGGTGGCGCTGGCCGTGCGCGCGCTGCGGGCCGGGTCGGTGTGCCTGGACCTGCCGACGGCCGCCGAGGCGGTGGGCTTTGACGGGCTGCCGTGGCCCGAGCCCGCGGCATGGCTGTCGGCGGTACGGGGCAGCCCGCTGCTCGGTGATCCGCCGGTCCTGCGCCTGCATGAGGACCGGCTGCTCTACCTCGACCGGTACTGGCGCGAGGAGACGCACGTGCGCGACGACCTGCTCGCGCTGCTGGCCAGGGCGCCGGCGCGCGCTGTGCCCGCCCCCGATCGGCTGTTCCCCGCCGAGTACCCCGAACAGCGCCAGGCCGCCGAGATCGCGCTGTCCCAACCGGTCACGGTGCTCACCGGCGGCCCCGGCACCGGCAAGACGACCACGATCGCGCGCCTGCTGGCCCTGGCCGCCGAACGGGCCGAGCTCGCCGGCGGGCCGCGGCCCCGTATCGCGCTGGCCGCGCCGACCGGCAAGGCCGCCGCCCGGCTGCAGGAGGCGGTGGCCGACCAGTTGGCCGGGCTCGGCGCCGCCGACCGCGCGCGGCTGGCCGACCTGTGCGCGGTGACGCTGCACCGGCTGCTCGGTTCGCGGCCTGACAGCTCGACCCGGTTCCGGCACGACCGCGCCAACCGGCTGCCGCACGAGCTGATCGTCGTCGACGAGATGTCGATGGTCTCCCTGACGCTGATGGCCCGGCTGCTGGAGGCGGTTCGCCCGGACGCGCGGCTGGTGCTGGTCGGCGACGCCGACCAGCTGGCGGCGGTGGAGGCCGGCGCGGTGCTGGCCGACCTGGTGGACGGCCTGTCCGCGCGCGACGACGTCCGTGTCGCGGCGCTGCACACCTCGCACCGCTTCGGCGGGTCGATCGGCGCGCTGGCCGACGCGGTGCGCGTCGGGGACGCCGACCGGGCGCTGTCGGTGCTGCGTTCGGGTGCCTCGGACATCGAGTTCCTCGAGTCCGGGGACGGCGCGGACCCCTCGCAGCGGCTGCGTGCCGTGCTCGTGCCGCATGCGCTGCGATTGCGCGAAGCCGCCCTGCTCGGAGCCGACGACGTCGCGCTGGCACGGCTCGACGAGCACCGGTTGCTGTGCGCGCACCGGCGCGGCCCCTTCGGGGTGGCGCACTGGAACGCGACGGTGCACAGCTGGATCTGCGAGGAGACGGGTCAGCCGCCCTGGTCGCAGTGGTATGCGGGACGGCCGCTGCTGGTGACGGCCAACGACTACGGCCTGCGCATCTACAACGGCGACACCGGTGTCACCGTGGCCGGCCCGGACGGCCTGCGTGCCGTGATCGCCGGCGCGACCGGTTCCCTGAGCTTGGCCACCGGCCGCCTCGGTGACGACGTCGAGACCATGCACGCCATGACCATCCACAAAAGCCAGGGCAGCCAGGCCGACGAGGTGACGGTGCTGCTGCCCCCGCAGGATTCGCGGCTGCTGACCAGGGAGTTGTTCTACACGGCGGTGACACGCGCCAAGACCAAGGTCCGGGTGGTGGGCTCGCAGGCGTCGGTGCGTGCCGCGATCGGTCGCCGGGCGGTGCGGGCGACCGGACTGCGGCAACGACTGCGGGCCTGAACCTTCGGCATCGCGGCCCCGACGTGTGAGAATCGCGGACAGCATGGGCGACATGGTTGATGAGGGCGGCGCCGCGGCGCCGCCCCGGCGGCGCCACATCACGCGGCTCGTCGCGTTCGCGGGCTTTGTGCTGGCATTGTTCTTTCTGGTGAGCGTCGCGCGGGTCATCGACGTGGCGCAGGTGCGCCACGCGGTCGCCGCGACGGGGCCGGCCGCGCCGCTGGCCTACGTGGTCGTCTCGGCGGTGCTCGGCGCGGTGTTCGTGCCGGGCCCGATGCTCGCCGCGGGCAGCGGCCTGGTGTTCGGGCCGGTTCTGGGTGTTTGCGTGACGCTGGGGGCCACGGTGGGCACCGCGATCGTCGCCGGCTTCGTCGGCCGCCGCGCCGGCCGCAGCAGTGCGCGGGCGCTGCTGGGGCCGGTGCGCGCCGACCGGCTCGACGCACTGATCGAACACCGAGGGCTGTGGGCGGTCATGGGAGGGCGCTTCATCCCCGGCCTCTCCGACGCACTCGCCTCCTATGTGTTCGGGGCGTTCGGAGTTCCGTTGTGGCAGCTGGGCATCGGCGCGCTCATCGGTTCGCTGCCCCGGGCATTCGTCTACACGGTGCTGGGGGCCTCGATCGGCAACCTGTCGTCGCCGTTGGCGTACGCGGCGATAGCGGTGTGGTGTGTCACCGCGATCGTCGGCGTGTTCGCCGCGCGCCGTGGCGTCCGGCATTGGCGCAGTCAACGCCACCTGGGCGAAGGCGGCAGCGTCCCGGAATCGGATTGGGAGACGGGGGGCGGGCTGACGCATGCAGACCGCAGCCCCGGTCCGGATGACCACGGTGCTTGCTGACAGGAATCGTGGTCGAGTACTACGCTCACCACCGGGCCGGGCAGCGCACCGGCCACATGAGGCGTATCCGAGGGCAAGGTCAGATGAGTGCCGAGTTGCGGCGAGCTATCGGGGCTGCCCCGATGTTCGACGGGCTGGACACCGCCCACGTGGACTTCCTGGCTGCGCAGAGCCGCGCGATCTTCCTGGCCTCCGGCCAGGTGCTGTTCCGTAAAGGAACACCATCCACGGGCTTCTACCTGGTGCGCGAGGGCCTCATGCAGCTGTCGGTGTCCAATTCAGCAGGCATGGTGAAAGTCGTGGAAATCCTGCGCCCGGGCAGCGCTTTCGGCCATGCCGTCATGTTCATCCACAAGCCCTACCCGGTGGACGCCACCGCGCTGGCCGACGCGCAGCTGGTGTTCGTCCCGGCTGCCGCTGTCGACCGGGTCCTCGACGACGACCCCGCGATGGCGCGCATCATGCTGGCCTCGATGGCGCGCCGGCTGCAAAGCACGATCCAAGATATCGCCATGCTGTCTCTGCAATCGGCGACGCAGCGGATCGTGGCCTACATTCTCGGAGCGGCGGGGGCGAGAACCGATGACCCGGGTGCCGCCGCTGGTACCGCAGGTGACGCCAGCCCTGGCGCACGGTCGGCCAGCGTCGAGCTGCCCGCCATCAAACAGGTTCTCGCCTCACGGCTCGGTATGACGCCCGAGACCTTCTCCCGTGCCGTGCGCGCCCTCACCGACCGCGGACTGATCCGCCCGCACGGGGCGGTCATACAGATTCCGGACCTCCCCGCGTTGGATGCGTATGCATGCAGTCTCTCGGTTTTGTGACCACCACCACCGCGCTGACTTGATCTAGGTCAAACGCATTGCTTCCGCCGGTTTGTAGCGTGAGCGCGTCAGTTGCTCACCACCGTCGGAGGAGACCCGATGTTCTGCTACCAGTGCGAACAAACCGACCGCACCGACTCATCCAGCCGCCCCGGTCTGCTGGCCTTCGGATGCGCGAGCACGAAGGGAAACTGCGGCAAGGACGCCACCACCGCGGCCCTGCAGGACGTGCTGGTCCACGTCAATCTCGGTATCGGGCAGTATGCGTACCATGCCCGACTGCTCGGAGCGGCTGACCCGCGGTTCGCCGCGCACGCCAGTTTCGACCTGTTCACCACGCTCACGAACGTCAACTTCAACCCCACCCGGTTGATGGGACTGATCGCCGCGGCGGCCGACATGCGCGACCAGGCGAAGCTGGCGTACCAAAACGCTGCCCGTGCTGCCGGCGTGGAACCTGAACCTCTTTCCGGCCCTGCGCAGTTCGTACCGGCGACAACGCTTTCGGAGGTGATCGACCAGGCGCCCGCCGTTGGTGTGGACGCCGACCTGTCCACCCTCGGTCCCGATGTGGTCGGCCTGCGAAATCTCAATTTGTATGGCCTCAAAGGGGTTTGCGCGTACGCGCACCACGCTCATGCTCTCGGATATCGGAACGACGCGACCGACGCGGGAATCGAATCCGCGCTGGCGTTTCTGGCCGGCGCACCCACCGATCCCGACGCCCTGCTCACCCGCGCGCTGGAGCTGGGTTCGGTGAACCTGCAGGTGATGGAGATGCTCGATGCGGCCAATACCGGCAGCTTCGGCAACCCTGTGCCCACGCCAGTGCGGATCACCCCGGCGCCCGGCAAGGCCATCCTGGTGTCCGGTCATGATCTGCACGACCTGCAGAAGATCCTGGAGGCCACCGAGGGAACCGGGATCAACGTCTACACCCATGGCGAAATGCTGCCCGCGCACGGCTATCCCAGACTGCACGCCTACAGCCATCTCGCCGGCAATTACGGCGGTGCCTGGCAGGATCAACAGCGGGACTTCACCGCTTTTCCCGGGCCGATCGTGATGACCTCCAATTGCCTGATCGAACCCCGTCCGTCCTACCGCAACCGGATCTTCACCACCGGGCCGGTGGGATGGCCGGGTATCCGCCACCTCGACACCGCCGATCTGTCCCCGGTCATCAAGGCCGCACAGTCCCTGCCCGGATTCACCACTGAGGTTCCGTCGGAAACCGTCACGACCGGGTTTGCGCGCGATGCGGTCCTGTCGGTCGTCGATACCGTAATCGGAGCCGTCAAAGACGGTGCGATCAAACGCTTCCTGCTGATCGGCGGATGTGACGGCGCCGCACCGGGACGCGATTACTATACCGAGGTCGCCGACCAAGCACCCGAGGGCACGGTCCTGCTGACCCTGGGTTGCACCAAGTACCGTTTCAACACCCATGAGTTCGGTGACGTCGCCGGTATTCCCCGGCTGCTCGATCTCGGACAGTGCAATGACAGCTACTCGGCTGTGCAGATCGCGCTGGCATTGGCGAACGCTTTCGACTGCGAGGTCAACGACCTGCCGCTGAGCCTGTTCGTCTCCTGGTTCGAGCAGAAGGCCGCCGCGGTGTTGCTGACCCTGCTGTCGCTGGGAATCCGCAACATCCGTCTGGGGCCGACACTTCCGGCATTCCTGAGCCCCGCCGTGGTCGATATCCTCGTCGAGCAGTTCGCGCTCAAACCCATCGGCGATCCCGCCCGGGATCTGGCCGAGGCGATGGCAGGTGCGTGATGACCGACGTCATGGCCACGACGGTTGACACCGGATTGTCCGGCCACAAAGTTGTTTTGGTGACCACAGATGGTGAAGAGTCGCCTTTTCGCTGCGATTCGCAGACCACGGTTCTCACCGCCGCCGAGGCAGCGGGGCTGGTATTGAAGTCAACCTGCCGCACCGGCGGGTGTGGGGCATGTTCGGCCGTGCTCGCCGACGGGCAGGTGGACATGGGTACACACGACCCGGGTGTCCTCGAAGTCCCCGAGAGCGAGAACGGGATCCTGTTGTGCCGCAGCTTCCCCCGTGGCGACTGCAGGATCGATCTGCCCTACGACCGGGACGAGATCGTGCTCGCACCGCCGACACAGCATGAGGCCCGGATCACCGGCCTGGAACGGGTCGGCAACGCCGTGATGCACGTGAAAGTCGTGCTGTCGGCCGGACCCGACGGTTCATCGTCGGCGGATTTCGACTCAGGCCAGTTCGTGCGACTCACCGTCCCGGGCTGCGACGCCCGGCGCGCCTACTCGCCGGCCAACGTCGCCAACTGGGACGGCGAGCTGGACTTCTATATTCGGCTGTTGCCCGGCGGGCTGATGTCGACCTATCTCACGCAGAAAGCAGCAGTGGGCGATGTGCTCACCGTCTCCGGTCCGCAAGGGTCATTCACGCTGACCGAGAACGGACTTCGGCCCCGCTGGTTCCTCGCCGGAGGCACCGGAATATCGCCGATACTGTCGATGCTGCGCCGAATGGCCGAGTGGGGCGACCCCCAGCACACCCGTCTGTTCTTCGGTCTGACCCACCACACCGAAGTCTTCGCCCAAGACGAACTCCGCGAACTCGCCGACGCGATGCCCGGCTTTCGGGCCGACACCGTGGTCTGGCACCCAGATCCCCGATGGCCGGGCACCACCGGCAATCCTGTCGATCTCGCTGCGGCCGAGGTGCAAATGCTCGGCGAAAGTCCCGACGTCTACGTGTGCGGACCGCCGCCCATGATCGAGGCCGCCTACGCCGTGCTCACCGCGGCCGGTGTGCCGCGCGGACAGATCTATGCCGAAACGTTTGTCACCACGGCCTGAAACCCTGTTGAGGCAGCGATATCGACGCCCGGACAGCCACTGGTGGTTCTCATTAGATGCGACGCCGCGTATTGTGGCGTCGTCGCGTTCCGCATACCTGCCGATAGACCACCCCTCGCGAAAGAAGTCATCGCCATGGCAGCACAGTCGACACCGTCATCACCGACCGATCAGTCATCGCCGCAGCCGTTGGTCGGGAGAGGATGGATTCAGGGCGTCGCCCTGGTCATGATCTTCGGCTTTCTGGTGATGGGCATTCTGGCCTACCGCACCTACTCGGCGTCCATGCCGCTGCCGGACAAGGTCGTCAGCGAATCTGGCCAACTGTTGTTCACCGGTGCCGACATCACCCGGGGCCAGGAGATCTACCAGGCCCGCGGACTGATGGAGTACGGGTCGGTGCTCGGCCACGGCGCCTACCTCGGACCCGATTACACCGCCGAATACCTTCGGCGGGCCACCGACGACGTCGCTGATCAACTGCGCGCGCGGGGAGCGAAAGATCCCCGGGACCGGGTGGTCACCGAATTCCGGACCAACCGCTACAACCCGGCCACCAAGACACTGGTGTTGACCGCCCGACAGGCGGCCGCATTCGGCCACATCCGAAACTATTACGCAGCCTATTTCGGGGAGAAGTCCACCAAATACGGACTATTGCCGCAGATGATCACCGACAAGGCGCAGATCCGCGACCTGACAGCGTTTTTCGCGTGGACGGCGTGGGCAGCCGCGGCCGAGCGCCCGGGCCACAAGTACAGCTACACCAACAACTGGCCGGCCGAGCCGCGCGTGGACAACGGTCCGACGGCACCGGTGATCGTGTGGTCGGTGCTGTCACTGATCGCGTTGCTGGGCGGCATCGGGATCATGTTCGCGGTCTACGGGCGCTGGAGCCAAAAAGTGGGCTGGCACAGCGCCGAGGCGTCCACGCTGTCGTTCCGGCAACCCGGCGAGGTGAGCCTGACGCCGGCGCAGCGGGCCACCATCTGGTTCTTCGCGATCGTGTCGGTGCTGTTCTTGGCGCAGACATTGCTGGGAGCGGCCGCCGAGCACTACCGGGCGGACTTGTCGACGTTCTTCGGCCTGGATCTGGCCCGGGTGCTGCCCTACAACCTGGCCCGCACCTGGCATGTGCAGTTGTCGCTGTTCTGGACCGCGGCGGCGTTTCTGGCGGGCGGCATCTTCCTGGTGCCCTTCATCGCCCGCCGCGAGCCGCGCCGCCAAGGTGTTCTGGCCTACGTGCTGCTGGGCGCGGTGGCACTGGTGGTGTTCGGCTCCCTGATCTGTGAGGCACTGTCCATCTACGGAGTGATCCCGCACGGCTCGCTGTTCTCCCAGCAGTGGGAGTATCTCGACCTGCCGCGGCTCTGGCAGATCCTGCTGATCGTCGGCATGTTCGTGTGGATCGCCATCATCTGGCGCGGAATGCGCGCCAGGCTCAAAGGCGAGCCGAAGATGAACATGCCGTGGCTGCTCTTCTTCTCCGGCCTGGCGATCCCGGCCTTCTACACCGTCGGGCTACTGGCCGGCAGCGACACCCACTACACCGTCGCCGAATTCTGGCGGTTCTGGGTGGTGCACCTGTGGGTCGAGGACTTCCTCGAACTGTTCACCACCGTGATGGTGGCCTACATGTTCGTGCTGCTGGGTGTGGTGCGCGAACGGATAGCGCTGGGCGTGATCTTCCTCGATGTGATCCTGTATTCCGCCGGCGGCGTCATCGGCACCATGCACCACCTGTACTTCTCGGGCACCCCGGTGGAACACATGGCGCTGGGAGCGTTCTTCTCCGCCGCCGAGGTCATCCCGTTGACCTTCCTGACCGTGGAGGCCTGGGCTTTCTTGCAGCTGGGCGCGCGCCAGCAATCCGGCGACGCCGCACCCTTCCCACATCGCTGGGCGGTCATGTTCCTCGTTGCCGTCGGTTTCTGGAACTTCCTGGGCGCGGGCATCTTCGGATTCCTGATCAACCTGCCGATCGTGTCCTACTACGAGATCGGCACCGCGCTGACGGCCAACCACGCGCACGGCGCGATGATGGGCGTGTACGGCATGCTGGCCGTCGGCCTGGCGATGTTCGCATTCCGCTACGTGATCCCGGCCGACAAATGGCCGGAGAAATGGGCGCGACTTTCGTTCTGGTGCCTCAACATCGGCTTGGCCTGGATGGTGTTCGTCACCCTGTTGCCGCTGGGTGTGCTGCAGCTCTACCACTCGGTCAGCGACGGCTACTTCGAGGCGCGGTCGCTGGGTTACATCACCAGGCCCGGCAACGCGGTGATCGAATGGCTCCGAATGCCCGGTGATCTGATCTTCATCCTCGGCGGTGTGTTGCCATTTGTCTGGATAGCCTGGACTGCGCTGCGCAACTTCCGCTCCGGTTCGACGGTTCAGGAGCTGCCCGATCACCCGCTCTACACCGAGTCGCAGACCAGCGACATCGTGCCCGTGAAGGATTGATCGGTGGCTCAGCCGGCTACCTCGGTATGGCTGATCGCCGGGTATTCACTGGCTCTGGTGGCCATCGGGTGGAGTTTCGACGCGATGGCGCGGCGGGCCTCGGAGCGCGCGGCCCGCTGGCGCACGGGACGATTCGCCTATCGGCCCGACCACGACGCCTGGGTATGCCCCCAGGACCACTGGCTGTGGCCGAGCTCGTTCGATCCGCACCACAGGGTCATGCGGTATCGGGCGCAGCCGATAGTATGCAACAGCTGCCCCGTCAAGTCCCGCTGCACGACATCGGATCACGGCCGCGAGATCAGCCGCGAGATCGACCCGTGGCCACATTCGGATGCGGGGCGATTCCACCGGGGGATCGCGTGCTGTGTGGCCGCGTTCGGAGTGGTGCTGCCGCTGGCGACCTTGATCGCCAGCCATTCGGTCAGTGACGCGCTGGTCTTGGTGGGCACCGTGCTGATCGTGGTGCTGCTGGGGCTGCCGCTGGCCCGTCACCTGTGGAACACCCCTTCCAACGCGCCCGACCACCTGCCGCACCGCACGGCAATGGAGGATCAGGTGGCCGCCGCCGTCGACCGATATTCGACCCGTTGGGGCGGTTGGGAAGACAAGGAGGACAAAACATCGTGACCGGACTGGTGATCGGTCTGCTCGCCGCCGGTATCGTCGTGTTGGCTGGACTTGCGCTGCTGTCGCTGGCCGTGCTGCGCGAATACGAACGCGGAGTGGTGTTCCGCATGGGTCACGTGCGCCCGCTGTATCTTCCAGGCCTGTGCGTCCTGATTCCATTACTGGACAAGATGATACGGGTCGATCAACGCCTTGTGACACTGACCATCCCGCCGCAGGAGGTGATCACCCGCGACAACGTGCCGGCCCGGGTCAACGCGGTCGTCATGTTCCAGGTGATGGATCCGCTCAAAGCGATCCTGGAGGTGGAGAATTATGCGGTCGCGACTTCCCAGATCGCTCAGACGACGCTGCGTTCGCTGCTGGGGCGCGCTGACCTGGACACGTTGCTGGCCCACCGCGAAGACCTCAACAGTGACCTGCGCACGATCATCGAAAAGCAAACCGAGCCATGGGGTATCCAGGTGCGCGTGGTCGAGATCAAAGACGTCGAGATACCCGAGTCGATGCAGCGCGCGATGGCCCGCGAGGCCGAAGCCGAACGGGAACGCCGAGCCAAAGTCATCAACGCCCACGGCGAACTCCAAGCGTCCGAGGAGCTGCGGGCAGCCGCCGAGACCTTGTCGAAAAACCCGGCTTCACTGCAATTGCGCTATCTGCAGACACTTCTCGAGCTGGGCGCAGATCAGAACTCGACAGTGGTCTTCCCGCTGCCGGTCGACATCATCACCCCGTTTTTGAGACACCCGGAAAAGTTTCGGGACATCATCACCGCGGTGGACGACGACCGCTGATCGCGCTCAGAACGTGCGCCCGAGCATTTCCTTCCACCCGTCATCCCCGACATGACTCGAGTTGTCCACGGAATAAACCACACCGTCAGGACCGACGGCCTTGCCGCTGCGCACGTCGTACAACGCGGGCGGGACCGCGGTGGGAGTGTAGACACACGGGTTGGGCTGTTGGCCGTTGCACTCGACGGTCCCCAACCCCGGCCGCTGCGGCGTATCGCTGAGTGGCGGGGGCGTGCCGGGCAGCCGGTCCGAGGGCAGCGGGTTGAGGCCGTTGTCGACCGACGGAGCCGGAATCATCCTGCCCGGCTTCACCGGCTGGTCGCAACGCGCGCCCGGCGCGGGGCAGGTGAGGATCTGATCGGGATCTCCGTACCACGGATTGGTACCCATCGGCGCGTAGGGTGTGGAGCTGCGGCACTGTCGTGGGGTCGCGACGCGCTTGCCGGGCACGTCCGCGCACGGGTAATTACGCCCTCCGCGAACCACATTCGCCCGGCGGGGGCGCAGCCGCTCCTCGGAATACGCCACCTTCTTGGGCAAGGTGGCCGGCGAGTTGAAGAGGTTCGCGCCGGCGGGAAAGTAGTTGAACTTGACGGCGTCCAGCACCGGGGCCAGATACTGCGCGCACAGCTCGGCCGAGTCCTGGCAGCCCAGCCGGCGGCCCGCCTGGATGGCACTGCAGACGAACTGCAGTGGGTTGGCGAAGTTCGGAAAAGCGAACAGGCCCACCAGCGAGCTGCTCAGCTGGTGGCAGAGGTTGTTGAAGTTGCCCGCGAAGGTGGGCAGCACATGCAGCGCGGTTTCAAGGCCGTCGCGCGGCTCGGAGGCCGAGGATCGCGGTCGTCACGTCGGCGAGGTTGCCGACATCGTGGCTCAGCACGGATCTGTTGTCGCTCAGAAATTTCCGCGCGGCTGCCGAAACGTCGTCGATGTGTCCGACGGTGTCGGCCACGTCACGGTCGGATTTGGTGAACCAGCCGGTGAACTCGGCGAGGTCGGCGTTGAGTGCGACGAACTGTCGGTCGTTCTGGTGCAGCGCGCTGACGAACTGCGCCAGGCTTCGCGTGATCGCGACGAAGTCGCCCCGGCCCTCGTTCAGCGCGGTCAGCGCCTGCGACAGGTTGTTCAGGGTGTCGTTGACCTGCTTGCCTTTTCCGGCCAGATTGTCAGCCGCCTTGTCGACGACCTCACCGAACGGACCTTTCGGCTGCCGCGCCGTCGGGCTGAGTTGACGCAGGATCCCGTTGAGGGAATCGCGCAGCTGATCCCACTCGACGGGCACCTGGGTGCGCTCGATCGGGACACCGCTCCGTCCTCGAGCACCGGCCCGCCGGTGTAGGGCGGTGAGAGCTGGATGGTGCGCGACGCCACCAGACTGGGGTTCAGGATCGATGCCGTGGCCCGGGCGAGTGCTCATGGGTTGTCACCGCCTGTCAACGGGTCCCTCCGTGCGCCCGGCGGCGCGTGCGCCGCCAGGGGAACGCCGCTGCCCGGGACGTCCGGCGGCGTGTCGCCGGGCCGCGCCGCACTCGGTATCCCCGGTGTGGGCGGCGTCCCACCCGGATGGGGCGGCGACGCCTGGATGTCGGGCGGCGTGGGGAAGCCGCCCGCGTCGGTACCGAGGGGGTCTTGGTCGGACACCATGCAGGGCAGCGGGTTCCAGGGCCGCGGCAACGCATCGGCCGGCGGCGCGTACGAGCAAGGCGATCCCGGCCCGACGGCGGACCCCGGGTGATCCGGAGTGCCCCCCAGCGCCGGCGGCGCCTGGTAGGGCGTGGTGGTCTGCCCCGATGGAAGGATGCCGTTGGGCTGCAACGGTTCTGAGCCGCGTGGTTGGATCTGCATGTTCTTGCGTCCGAGAAAGGTGTCGGTGCGGACCGCCACGCGGCTTTGCGTCCCGATCCGTTTGCCGGGCAACGAGAATCCGATCAAGACCCGGTTCCCGCGGAGCGGCAAGTGTGGCTTCCCATTGTACAGACGTCAACTGGCCAGACCACTGGTGCGTCCTTACCCGGCCGGCCGTTGTGCGGCGCGGGTTAGGGTGACGCCGGGCCGCCGCGCGTGCGGCGCCGATCCGAAGGACCTCAGGGGACACTGGGAGCATGCGAGTCGACGGGTGCGACATCGGCGTTTCCGGCAGCTTGCTGCAACCGCTGATCCGGCGTACCAACGATATCCTGCGACTGGTTCTGGCCGCGGCGTTCCTTGCCACCGTGATCACCAGTTCGCTGATCACCCGGCCCGACTGGGTCTCGCTGGAGAGATCTGTCTCGCAGATCGTCGGCGTGTTGTCACCCGCGCAGTCCGACGCGGTTTACCTGGTGTACGGGTTGGCGATCGTGGCGCTGCCGTTCGTGATCCTGATGGGCCTGATCGTCTCGCGCCAGTGGAAGCTGCTGGGCGCCTATGCGGGCGCCGGGATGGCCTCCATCGTCCTGTTGACGATCACCAGCAACCACATCGCGGCACCCCGCTGGCACTTCGAGTTGTCCGACCGGCTCACCACGGTGCCCGCCCAGTTCCTCGACGACCCCCGGTGGATCGCGATGCTGGCGGCCGTCCTTACCGTGTCGGGCCCCTGGCTGCCGGCGCGCTGGCGGCACTGGTGGTGGGCGCTGCTGCTCGCCTTCGTGCCGATCCACCTGGTCATCAGTGCCATCGTGCCGGCCCGCTCACTGCTGGGGCTGGCAGTGGGATGGCTGGTCGGTGCGCTGGTGGTCCTGGTTGTCGGCACGCCGGCCCTCGAGGTGCCGCTGGACGGCGCAGTCCGGGCGATGGCCGGCCGCGGGTTCTTCGTGTCGCAGCTGACCGTGGTCCGGCCGGCCGGCGCGGGGCCGCTGGTGCTGCGGGCCGCGTCGTCCGATCCCGACTCGGCGGTGGCAGCCTCGGCGGTGATGGAGTTGTACGGGCCCCATCAACGCAGCGGGGGGGCACTACGCCAGATCTGGCGAAAGGTGCGCCTGCGCGACGACGAGACCGCCCCCCTGGTGGCCTCGATGCGCCGCGCCGTGGAGCATCGCGCGCTGATGGCCATCGCCATCGGCGATGCGGGGCTCGCCAACACCTCCACGATCGCCGTGACGCCGTTGGCGCGGGGATGGATGCTGCACGCCCACACTCCGGTTCGCGGCGGGCCGCTCGACGAGTATGCCCACGAGGTCCCCGTCGCCCGGGTGTGGGAGGCGCTGCGCACGCTGCACGACCACCAGATATCCCACGGGGACCTGCGTGGCCACGAGATCACCGCCGACGACGGCGCGGTGCTGTTCGGCGGCTTCGGCGTCGCCGAATTCGGTGCCACCGACGCCCAGTTCCAGTCCGACCTCGCCCAACTGCTCGTGACGACGACGGGACTGTACGGCGCGGGGCCCGCGGTCGGCGCGGCGATCCACGCGTTCGGCAGGGACGCCGTCCTGACTGCCTCGCGCCGGCTCACGAAAATCGCTGTGCCCACAAGGCTCCGGAAGTCGCTGCCGAACTCCGGCGCCCTCATCTCCGGCGCCCGCAGCGAGGTGAAGCGGCAAACGGGCGCCGACCAGATCCAACCGGAAACCATCACCCGGTTCACCCGCGGCCAGCTGATCCAGCTGGTTCTGTTCGGCGCGCTCGTCTATGTCGCCTATCCCTTCATCAGCACCGTGCCGACGTTTTTCTCCGAGCTGTGGACCGCGAACTGGTGGTGGGCCCTGCTGGGGCTGCTGATATCGGCGGCGACCTACGTGGGTGCGGCGGCCGCGTTGTGGGCCAGCGCCGACGAATCGGTGAACTTCTGGAGGCTCTCGATCGCGCAGGTGGCCAACACGTTCGCCGCGACCACCACGCCCGCCGGCGTCGGCGGACTGGCGCTGAGCACACGGTACTTGCAGAAGGGCGCAGGGCTGTCGGCGGTGCGAGCCACCACGGCCGTGGCGCTGCAACAATCGGTGCAGGTGATCATGCACCTGGTGCTGCTGATCTTGTTCAGCACCCTGGCCGGCGCGTCGACGGACCTTTCCCACTTCGTCCCGACCGCCACCGTGCTGTACCTGATCGCAGGCGTGGCGCTGGGCATCGCGGGCACGTTCCTGTTCGTGCCGACGCTGCGGCGCTGGCTGGCCACCGACGTGCGCCCGAAGTTGCAGGAGCTGAGCGGCGACCTCATCGAAGTCGCCCGCGAACCCAAACGGCTGAGTTTGATCGTACTCGGCTGTGCCGGAACGACACTGGGGGCCGCATTGGCGCTGTGGACCAGCATCGAAGCCTTCGGCGGCGGCGCGTCCC
Source organism: Mycobacterium sp. THU-M104 (assembly GCF_049197365.1). NCBI lineage: Bacteria > Bacillati > Actinomycetota > Actinomycetes > Mycobacteriales > Mycobacteriaceae > Mycobacterium > Mycobacterium sp. THU-M104. The sequence continues at coordinate 3,771 of NZ_JBMIOP010000104.1, read as the reverse complement.
TTGTCAGTGTCACCGTGGTGACGATGGTCGGTGGAACGCTGGCCTCCGCCGCCCCCACACCCGGCGGCGTCGGGGCCGTCGAGGCCGCCCTGATCGGTGGGCTGGCCGCATTCGGTGTGCCCGCGGCCATCGGCGTGCCGTCGGTGCTGCTGTATCGGGTGCTCACCTGCTGGCTGCCGGTGTTCGCCGGCTGGCCGGTGATGCGCTGGCTGACGAAACACCAACTGATCTGACGCCCGGTTCCCGATGGGCCGCATAGCTATTCGGCGGCGCTCGCCACCACCAGCACCACCGATTTGCGGACGCTGCGCCCGACCGTGGTGGTGAGAAAGACCGGGTAGTAGTCCTCGGGCACCGACGGTGTCAGGGTGATCGCGACGCCGGCGGTGGCCGCACCGTCTTGGCCGAACTCCCCGAACGACCGTGACGGTGCGATCCCCGGCTCGGGCGAGACCCCGGTGACGGTGTAGTCGCCGGGGCCGTCGGTCATGCGCTGCAGGTCGACTTTCACCGTGCCTGTCCCGCCGGGGGCGATCCTGACAACCGGCCGCGGGATGTTGACGGTCACCGCCGAAGCGCCCGTTCCGAATGACGGTCCGGCGCTGGATTCGGTGGTGCCCCAGTGCCTGTCGGGATATTTGGCGAGCGAGAAACTCAGCTCACCACCGGTGCGGACGATCGATTCCGGAAGAAAGGTGTGCTCGGTGGGCCGGCCGTCCACCCTCAGGCCGCTGACATACCTCAGGTGGCCGGGCCCGGAGGCGCCCGGGGCGCTCATCCGAATGGACCTGCCTCCGGGTAGCCCGATCACGGCCCGGTCGAACAGCGGCGCTGACACGCTGAGGACCGGCACCGCCGGGATGCCCGGATACAGTCCGAGTGCGGCCCACACGTACCAGCTGGACAGCGCGCCGAGATCGTCGTTGCCCGGCTCACCGTCGGGCGTCGGCCCGTACAGCCCACGCACCCGGTCGACCGTGAGCTGGGTCTTCCACGGCTGGCCAACGTAGTTGTACAGCCACGGAACGCCGAAGCTCGGCTCGTTACCGGCCCACAGATACGGCTCGTTGGGACCCTCGTTGAGCTTCGTGGTGAACCGGTCGAGCCGGCCGGCCACCCGGTTCCGCCCACCCAGGGCGGTCACCAGCCCGGCGATGTTGTGTGGCACCGACCAGACATACTGTTCGGCGTTGCCCTCGTCGTACCCGTCCTGGCCGAAGCCCTCGGAGTCGATGAATCCCGGTCCGGAGCCGAAGAATCCCATCGTGCTGCGGGGCGAGATGTAGCGGGTGCTGGGATTGAACAGGTTCTGCCAGTACTGCGCCCGGCGTCCGAATTCGGCCGCGGTTGCGGTGTCTCCGAGCGCGCCCGCGAATCGGGAGATGGCGAAGTCGTCGATCGACCATTCCAGCGTGATCGAGGCGTCGGCGATGCGGCCCCCGGTGCGGAATTCCAGGCTGAACGGCGCGTAGCGCAATGCCTGGTAGGTGGCGATGCCCGGCCGTTCCACGTAGCCGTTGAGCCCGACTCCCCCGGTGGTCGCCGCCTCGACCATGTAGCGCAACGCCGTTCGTCGGTCGAAGTTCGCACCGCCGTAGGCGTAGAAGTTCGCGATGAGCGGCACGACACTGTCCCCGGTCATCTCCCCGGTCGCGGAATTGGCCAGCGCCCAGCGGGGCAGCGCGCCGCTCTGGGTGGCGTCGTTGACCAGCGATTGGGCCATGTCGCCGGCCTGCTGCGGGAAAAGCAGCGCCTGCAGGGCCGCCAGGCAGCGGTAGGTGTCCCAGTCGGAGAAGTTCGCGTACTGGGTGTGCCCGTCGGGCACGGTATGGATGGCGCCGTCGAAGCCCAGGTAGCGTCCGTCGGCGTCGTTGAAGGTGTTGGGATGCAGCAGCGAATGGTAGAGCGCGGCGTAGAAGGTCTTCAGTGTTCCGGTGTCCCTGCCGGCCACCGCGATTCGGGACAGGGTGGCATTCCATTGCGCCGAGGCGGCGGCGCGGGTGCCGTCGAAGCCGTCCACGTTCTCGGCGTCCAGATTCGCCCGGGCGCCGTCGATGCTGACGTAGGAGATCGCGGTGCGCACCTCGACCTGGGAGCCGGACGGGAACTCCACGTATCCCCCGCTGTAGGGCGAGGCCGCGTCGCGGGCGCCGGCATAGATCCAGTAGCCGTCCCAGGTGCCGTGGGAGGTGAAGGGCCGGTTGAATTTCATCGCGAAATACACCGTGTAGGTGTTGGGTTTGCCGCAGAATCCGCCGCTGGTCGCCCAGCCCGTGATCGTGGTGTTGTCCTCGCCGATCTGGATGGTCGCGCGGGAGTTGCCGGCCAGCGACGCACCGGAGCGCACGTGGAACAAGGCGGGCCGGCCGTCGTCGGGGTAGTGGACCCGGGCCACACCGGTGCGGGTGGTGGCGGTCAGTTCGGCGCTCACCCCGGTGTCGGGGAACCGCACCCGGTAATAGCCCGGCTCGCCCACCTCGGTGTCGTCGTGGGCGATCGTCTCCCAGGCGTTCCACGGCTGCGAGCCGAGCGCGGTGGTGGTCGGCAGCATCGAGATGTCGCCGAAGGCGGCGCAGCCGACCGAGGCGTGGGTCATGCTGAACCCGGTGGAACGCGGGTTGTCGTAGTTGTAGCCGGCGTAGTTGCCGACGGTGTCCGGTGAGTACTGCACCATGCCGAACGGCACCGCCGGGCCGGGGAAGTTGTTGATCTCGCCGACTGTCTCGCCACCGGTGCCCGTGCCGATCAGGGTGTCGACGTAGTCGGCGGGATTGGTGACGAGCTTGGGCTCGCCCTCGTAGGCGGTGGGCGGTGCCGCTGCGACGAACGTCAGGAACACCGCCGTCACCACCACCAGCGCGGTGAAGGCGCTTCGTGACCGCATAGCTGTTCCTTACCCCACGGCGGCGGTGTCGCGTGGCCGTTTCGGCAAGCCGGCGGCACTCACCTAACCGGGCCCGGCGCCCGCGGCCGCGCGGGTACGGGCGATCACCGGCTCACCGAACCCCGCGGCACGCACGTCCCGTCGCACCGCGTCGGAAACCGCTTGCACCAGCCCGGTCGGCACCAACGCGATCACACACCCGCCGAATCCGCCACCGGTCATCCGCGCCCCCAGGGCGCCCGCGCGCACTGCGGAGTCGGCGATCAGGTCGATGTGGCCGGTGGTGATCCCGAAATCGTCGCGCATGGACACGTGCGACGCGGTGAATATCCGACCCGCCTCGGCGAAGTCGGACTCGCCAAGCGCGGCAACGCAATCGAGCACCCGAAGGTTCTCGGTCAGCACATGCCGGGCACGGCGCGCGTCGATCGGGTCGGCTACCGCGGCCACCGTCGCAGGCCCGCGTTCCTGGGCGTCGCGCAGCGTCGGCACCCCGAGGTCGGCGGCCGCGCGCTGGCACGACGCGCGCCGCGCCGCGTAGTCTCCGCCGGCATGCCGGTGCCGGGCCCGCGAGTCGATCACCAGCAGCGCGACACCCGCCGCGTCGGGGTCGAAGGCCACGGGTGCGACGGTGAGGTCGCGGAAGTCGACCAGCAGCGCCGCCGCCGGCGCACCGCACAGCGAGGCCAGCTGATCGAGCAAACCGGTGGGGGCGCCGACGTAGTCATTTTCGGCGCGCTGAGACAGCCGGGCCCGCTCGAGGGGCTCGATGCGCAGACCCGCCGCCGAAGCGATCGCGCCCAGCACCGCGCATTCCAGCGCCGCCGAGGACGACAGACCCGAGCCCATCTCCACCTCACTGGTGATCGCCATCGCGCCGCCCGGCA